>JBGPGB010000146.1:0-4972 GCA_041483595.1 Nitrosotalea sp. | reverse complement strand
CATGGAAGTTCCGGTCAACAACCTTGGAAGCGAAGATGAAGCAGGTCCGCAACAACAGACCGAACCAATTTCTCAAGGTTCAGAACTTGAAGCATAAAAATGCTGTTGACTTACTGAATGGATTTTGATACACTTTAAACTTAATCAATTTGGCAAAGGAGTTACTACCTTGTGTGGAATCTTTGGCTTTATCGGTCGCAGTAAAAACCCCAAGGTAACTTTCGAGTTACTTCACAGCCTCTTCTTGAAGACAGAGGTTCGTGGCACAGACGCAACTGGGTTTTATGCTACCCATCCTGGTGATTCTTCAATCATATTTGATAAAGAACCAGTCAAGTCATCTGAATACGTGAAAAAAGATGTCTGGACTAAAGTTTTTGAAAAAAACAGTGACGTTGACCTGTTTATTGGTCATTGTCGCCAAACTTCTGTTGGTGGTGGACCTGAACGGGTGAATAAGAACAACCATCCGCATTGGTCGCATGATCGTAGGGTTGCCATCACACACAATGGTAAGATTCCAGAGTTCACTGCCCTCAAGAGTCGCTACGATATCGAAAGTGAATGCGATTCTGAAATCCTTTTGAGAATGTTTGAGTCCGCTCAGATTATCGCAAAGGATAAGGAAGAAGAACTCAAGAAAGAGTTTCCAACATTAACTCCGTTCCTTGCGGAAAGATTGACAGGTCTGAAAGAAATCTTTTCCAGGGTTAACTACGGCGCAATGGCAGTAGCTATTGCTGAACGTGGCGACGACAACCAGCGATACTTGTGGTTGTTCCGTGATGATGATCGTCCACTACACGTTGTTGACATGCGTGAAACTCTTGGACAAATCTTTTATTGTTCCACGGCAGAAATTTGGCGAAATGCCTTGGATGCAACACCAATTCTCAAGAAAGAGAATAACAAGGAAGGTGTAGACTATATTCCTTCCGATCAGGTCATCATCGAGTTCCCTTCGTATCAAATTTGGCTGTTGAATCTTGACCCTGCCAAGGAAGCTGTTTCCAACGATGAAGGCATCTTGCAAGATAACAGTTGGAATATCCGCAAGTTCAAGATCACGAAGACGAAATATATCGACTGGAAGGAATCCGAGGAAGATGATGATAAACTTTCCTTCAAACTTTCAAAGGAAATGAAAAGACCCCTATTGTCAAAGATCATCACTCGTTTAGGCGATAACGATATCGTTCCGAGTGCTGAAAAGGAAAAAGTCCTAGTGCCACTGGGTGTTAGTGCCGATGACGTGGACGATAAAAAAAAAATTAAGGGAGGAAACCCTAATGGATTTGGGACTAGGGGAAGGGTAGAAGCCAAGGTCATCGTAGGAAATGATGCAGGGGATGAACAGGATGATGGGTATGAAACCCCTGCTGGCTATGTGGAACCGATCCTTAAATCATCAGAGCTTGTAACAGAAGGAGTTCTTGACTTGACTACTTTCAACGACGACATCACTGACCTCATCAAGAAACTTGAGAAGATCAAGGAAGAAACGAATGGTAAGGCAACGACAAATGCTCTACCCAATCGTAACTTTAGCATCATTTTGGACAATCTGGAAACGATGAGACAGGAAGCAGCAAAAACTCTTGAATTGCTAAAGAGCTAAAGGCTCAAATAACTAATCTGCCCTACCTTGGTTGTCGCCAAGGTGGGGTTACTTTTATTTGTATTGACTTATTCTTGACAAGATGGTAACAATGTTAGACATAAAATCAAAACTACTTGAAGCTGGTTGGAAGTGCCACAAGCCAAAGAATGGCGAAGAAGTTTGGCTGGGCAAGTGGATGAGCGTCTACACAACTCTTCAACGAGCTTGGGCTAAACAATGTGGAAAACACCACTTGGAGTGGGCTAAGACCCATCCAGATTACTGCCAGCGATTTTATGGGGCACCTACGGCAAAATGCACCGAATGTGATAAAGAAGCCAGCTACGATAAGCCTACTCTCTTATGTGAAGAACATTGGATGAAGTGGTGGACTGAATAGATCAATTCTCAAACCAAAAATCATTAGACAAAGCCAACAATTTATTTAGGGGCATAATCGCCCACTCTTCTTCTTGGATGTATTTTAAAAAGATCGTGGGCTGTTTAAATTGACTAAGAAACAGATTATAAGGCATAAATGCCAACCATTCATAGTGTGGCTTTCTCCAACATACGATAGGATGCTTTTTCAGGCTGTCTGCATCTCTTCTTACCTTCTTTAGCCATTCATCAAATTGCTTATGCCCTTCTGAGAGGATTCCACACATCTCAATATCGGCATATCCATACTTGCATTCAACCACAAATTTAAAGTTAGAAGGGCATACTATGTCACCTGTAAATACGCCTTTTGTTTCTTCACTTAGATCGACTTGACTCCATCTATTACCAGAGCCGGTTACACGGAAGAACTTCTTATCAAACCTTTCTTTTAGAATGTCTGCTAATTCGTTCTCCCCCCGATTACCTTTTTTCTTGCTTGTATTCTTTTTTCTCTCTTTTTTCTTATTGAAATTGCTCAACAAATCCTCAATTTCGTAATTGTCGTCGTTAATAAAACACCCCTTACTAAAATAAGTCAACCATACTATATTAGTATATGAGCAACAAAACCCTTAAAACGAACCTGCCTTTCAATGCAATGCCTATTTACGATGACTCTGGACTCCGTGACGATACTGGCAAAAGAGTTATTGTGAACTCTATCGGTGGTCCAACACACCCAGATGACAAATGGGGCCAATCGCTCAAGAATGTCAAAGGGACTGTCGTTTACGGACCAGTCAAGTTTTGGTATAACGCTCAAGCTAAAGTTGAGTTCGCAAAACCAAGACCAGATCAAAAACCACAACTAAGAGCAAGGAAATTCACAACGGACCCATATTGGTGTGTATTGCTTGAAGGACTTAATCTAGAAATAAAATTTATTGAAAAAGAACTAACATTTGGAGAAGCGAAATGAATTTAATTTGGTTTATATCGAAAAGACCTACTGGCGTTGCAATTGAAACCACACTAGAGAAGAATAAAGAAGAAATAGAAAAGAAGGAAACTTTTATAGAGTGGATTCATCCAGCAGGAGCAACTATTAACGAAGAAGAAATCCAAGCAATTAGGAAAAGATTTTCAGGCAATTTATTTGTTTCTGCCCGTCCATCTAAACCAATTACATTTGGAAATTAACTTGAAATTTGTAAAGATTAAGGCGACCATGTTCAGGTGGTAAATCAAAATTGTTTGCTACAGAAGTTATTTTGTCAGTTAGTATTGTAAAAATTTGTTCTATAATCTGATTCATGTCTTCCTTATATAGTGTCCATACAAATAAAATTCCATTATCAACATCAACAGAGATAAGAGGAAGCCTAATTTGCTCACTTGAACTTACAGAGCTTGCAGCTTCTTCTACCTTTCCATAAATAATAGGAACATCAAATGTTGTGCCTTCTTCGTTTATAACTACTATGTTTTCAAATATATTCATATTAAAATACCTGGAATTGTTGTTTAGGACTAATTTCTACATTGCCAGCGAAATCTAACTCAAACCACACATTATAAAGCCCGCAGTCCCATTCGGCAGTATCAATCTGGAAGTATGAGAAGACTTTATCTCTTTCAGTAACAGCATCGGCGTCCACAATTAATCTAAGGTCTTGTTCGCTTGGCATACATGGCCCGCAATTTTGTTCTATGCTAATTTTCAAATCAGCAGAGATTGCTATGTTTTCATAATACTTTTGAAGGTCTGTAGCTCTTGGAACATTAGGAACAATCTGAATTATAAGCCACTTCTTAGACCCTTGCCTAATTCTATTCGGAGTGAATCTAAAGTCAAAGCTATAAACTACTGGCGTACTGCTTAGAATCCACAAGTCAGGATTAATCTTAAAGTCTTGCTTGTGAGCTACCTGAACATCACCCTCTTTATAAGTTACAAACCAGATATCATGGTAGTTTCCAATTATATAGTCTGGCGCAGAGGTAACTAAATCAATATCATAAGTTCCTTCGCTGCAATGTTCTACAGCCGTCCCTGGTATTGTCTCTACTAGAACTTCCTTAGTTTCTTTCTTTTCTCCATCACAAACTGCTGTACAATCTATTCTAACAATATCAATGTGGTCAATATTAAATAGATCACAGAAATTATTAGAATTGCGAGATATCAATTTGAGTGTTATAGTATCACCAACAACAGGATTTTGATTTCTAGTTTTATTCGCCATTATGTTTCCTTTACTTCTTCTTCATTGCTTTTTCTTGAGCATCCGCTTCTTTATTCTTTTGCTCTACAAATCTATCTATGAACCACTTGCGCTCAAAAATAATTAATTTATTTGTTTCCCACGGCGGACTTCCATAGTTATACCACATAAAGAATTGTTCTTCTAGAAGTTGTTTCTTTAATTGGGTTGCCGGGTGCGGTTTTCCTTCTTCCGTTGGGGGAAAAAAAAACTTGCTTCAATTGGTAGTTCTACATCAAAGTCCTCTGCACAACCTGGACACCATTGAGTAATCTTAGTCTCTGCGCCGAAAGGAATATCGTTCATAACGTTTCTTAGATAAGCAACGTCAGCGATTGGAAGTCTTTCGATTAGAGTCATAAGTGAAGGGTGGTCATTAAGTCCTTCTATCTCTTCTAGAAGAAGGGCTGTACGATAAACAAATGTATCATCAGGACCAGAGTTTTCATTCTTCTTTCTCTTGTCCATATAATCATTCATTACAGCTTCATCGTGAACAGTTGGTAGTCTAAAACTAAACTTATAGTTTGTTGTTGGTAGAACGTCTCTTAGATTATCTATTCCATAATCCTTTGGACAATACTTTACAGGCAGATCGAGATTTAATATCGCTTCGTGACGATGATTACACATTGGACATTTTAATTCTACTTGATATTGTGGACCCATACTAATACCACGAAGATAAATTAGAACATGAGTACGATCAACAGTAAGCCACTTT
>JBGPGB010000145.1:0-4974 GCA_041483595.1 Nitrosotalea sp. | reverse complement strand
TGATTTTAGATATTCTGTTTTTATAAACTCAAATTCTATCCTATCTTTTTCCTCTAATAAAGTGGTATTAAGAAAATACTGGGGAATTATCTTATATGGTTTTTTTAACTCCTTAAGATATGATTTTAAATATTTAAATTTCTTCCATTCAATTCCTTGTATGTAATTATAAAATAATATCAAAGCAATTTCATATTTTATAAAATCCATAACCCATTGTTGAAGTTTGGGTTCAGGAGCATATTTTTTTAAAAGATTTTCAAAGTTCCTAACATGATATATTTTTTCAAATTTTGTATTTGCTAAAGATGCAATTATACCTTTGAGGGTTAATCCATATCGTATTTCTTTTTTATTGATCGGAATTTTACACATGTAATCATTTTTGATTAAACTAAACTGTCTTCCCAATCCTTCCATTCTTCTTTTTACTCCCCATCTATCAAAACTATGCCTTGCATTGTTTTGAAATACCTTGCCGAGGTTTTTTCCATTCATTGGACCATTTTTCGCAATTATAAAAAGGAGTAATTGATAATCAAATCCTAAGAAAGTCATCACGTCTACACTTAATTTTTTAAGAGTTTCATCAATATTCAAGAATAATAGGTGATCGATTTTTAGGTATATAGCAATTCCATGCGTATTTTTATCAAAATCATTCATAAAAATGAGTGACTTCTGAATTAGAAATTGAACCTATTGCTATAGGAGTACATGGATAATAAATTAACTAGAATTTGCTGTTTTCAGCAAAAAACTTGGGAAATTAAAATTCAAACTCCAGAAGGAGCACAACTTTTTCATGTTTGCGAGAAGCACCGCAACTTGGACTATTTCAAGAGATACCTAATCTCTGAGGTGAGAATAGATTGAGAGAATGCAAGGATATCTGTAGGCTATATCCAAGAATATCTCACAACTATGGTGATGGTAGAAGATCTTGTCGTAGATGTGGAATATTTCTAATAACCGACAAAGTGTACTGTCCTTGTTGTAGCAACCCGCTTGCAATAAAAGGTCGTGCAAATATTACGCAATTGATTAGAAGACTAGAAAACAAAATTGAATTAATAAATACACAAAACAAAATTACACAGCTTGCAACAAAATTTTCTCTCTTAGAAAAGAGTTTGGTGGGTAGCATATGATGCCTAAACGACTATCAATGGGTCAAAAAAGGAATTATCTTGATTTCTTGATAGAACGTGATGGTGGTTTCATCTGTTTCTATTGCAAAGAAACATTAAATTACAAATCTGACATTTTCGATCATCTAAATGATGATTGGAGAGATAACAGACCTGAAAATCTGGTCCTCTGTTGTCAATCATGTAATAATAAAAAACCATACAGCTCTGAAATGAAAAATATGGCTTCAGAAAAAATTGATTTGAATGAACTGAGCATATTTGTGGGAGCGAGAAAATTTCCGACAGATAAAGTAACAGAAGATGAACCACATGAAATCTCAAAGGAAATAGACATCAATACCACCAACTTCCAAATTACAGAACAGCATATCACAGAAGTAATACAGACTGATGGTTCGATCCTAAAACAGGATGCTTTGGATTCATGTGTTTACATATGTAAGAAAAAGACTGGTCATGGGAGCCAACAATCCGTACGTAATTACATTGCTACTCTAACTAGTACAGTTGCTCCGTTTGAGATAGTTCGTAACGAAGATGGTAAGAAAGTGATAGTTAAGAGAGCGGTATTTGATGTATAATGAATCCACGCTACCCAAACTTGAGGATATACCAGAGATCCAGATAGGACTCAGAAATTACCTTGTCCTATATTGGCATGTTTCAGAAGATGAATTGGATCTAACCTTTAGGAATTGGTGCAAAAATCTTAGTGAAGGAAAGGCACTTCCAGGTATGCGTAGTTTTGTAGTCTTTACTCTCCTGGGTGCTGGATTTTACCAACATCAGATATCAAAAATGCTCAATATATCTATCAGGACAATCGGGCGTGATGTCAAACTAATAGGAGATAAGTTTTGCAAGGCTAGGTTTTGGAAGAGAGGAATATTGAGACCTGGAAAACTACGAGAAAAAGAAGAAGATCCTTGGAAAACCATAGAAAAAATGCTAGAACCATTTCTTAAGGATGCATCTTGAAGTTACATATGACATTACTTACGAACAAAAAATGTCTTGTTTTGCAAAAAAAATGATTTTACTCAAGCCAATTTAGATACAAACTAGAATTAGAACTACACGAAAATGTCGTTACCGACATCATTTATGAATGGAAGTCTAGTTGTAAATTAAGTTCGTTGACAAGTATCCATTACGATCCTTGAAATCAAGAATAGAATTGGTATAGTATCAAAAAATAATTTTTTAAAAACTAGCCTCTTCCTTTATATTCCACCTATCACCTACTGACCCCCTGATGGCTACAGTGAATATTTCAGATAGTAAAGAAATAGATGATCAATACGGAAACCATAAAAATCTAGAACAAAATTTTACGGTAAAAGAAAAGATTGAGGAGAGACAACATCAAGTATATGATTTGAAGTTACAGGGGTTTTCAAATCAAGAGATGGCGGACAAATTAAGTGTCAGTGTTTCAACAATAGAAAAAGATGTTCATGAGTTAAAGATTGACTGGATAAAATTATACAAACAACTTCAAGGATATAGAAGATACAAGGCGTTTCTTCAAACTTGTGAACATTTAGAACTTGTTCAAAAAGAACTTTGGAGAAAATTCAATAATGAAAAAGATACAATTATCCAATTAAAAATCCTTGGGGCAATAAAAGAGACTGCAATAGATCAAACCAAAGTCTTTGATGCATCAGGACCATGGGATGTACCTACACCTGAACAATTGGCAAAATATGGTTAGATAGTATTTGATATACTATCTGATGGGTTCTAGCGGAGGCTGTATTGTTTTATTTGATTTTTTATTTGATCTGATAGCATTTTTAATTTAATCTCAAAAAATTTAATAATTTAATAAAATTAGGGGAGACATCTTTATCTAAACACACACACTCTCTCTTTTATTGACAAGAAAAAAGGATTTTGATATGATATGGTCAAATTTGGTAGAACGCATTGCAAAAAAAGATGTGGGTGATATCATACCAGACTTTAGCATGATGTCTCATCTTGGATTCACACCACCAAGCTGGAAAACATGGAAATCTAAGTTGATAGAAAAGGCAAGCTGGACAAATTATGACAGAATTGTTGAACGAAGGATCGAGACGTCTTCAACAAATGAAAAGATACTAGAAATCTTCATTATTGTCTACGATAAAAAACGTAAAGCGTGGTTTATGAAAAAGGTAGGTGAGTTGCCTTATTACCCAGATTAAGTGATTCTGTTGAAATTACGAGATAAACTCATTCATAAAATATCCTACTTGCACGAAAAAGAAATCATATCTCAGTTTGTGCCCTCACTTTGTATCTGCAAAATAAGGCGGACATTTCAAAACCTACCAAATACATGCATTTTCTGATGCAACATAGTATGATTTCCGAATAAACACATCATTTGAGCAGTTCAGAATAGGGCAATACCATCTGTCTGGTTTGATCACCAAAGCCTTTCTATGTATTTTACAAATCCAATAATCCTCTTTAATTCCTACTTTACCGCCACAGGAATGAAACAACTCGTTATTGGGATTGTATAGTTGTGGTTTTTCGTATTGATTATATCTCCATACTAGATTTTCCATCCCACATTTGTTACATTTTACCAAGCGACCTTGGGTTCCGTGAAGACATTGATTTAAGGGCTGTCACTAGATTGGTTATTTCGATATAAGAAGCGATTTCAATCAAAAATTACTTCCATTAAGATGCCAGAGGTTAACTGTAAAATTCTCCTTGTTAAGTTTTAGGAGGTTAGGAACTACGAATTTTTTTCATTGCTTGCTGGGCAAGTTTCTCCATCTTCTTGTATCTAGCAGATTCCATTTCGTTTCTTAATCCTAACCATTTTTGAAAATTTTTATCGTCTTTCAATGCTACATGGACGGGAGGTTTTATCTCATTATGGATGCGTACCGAAATAGCAGAGTAATAATTTGTTTCAATATCTAATAAATGCACATAGGCTAATCCTTGTACCTCATTTGCTTCAAGTTTTATGGATAATGAGTTCCATCTACCATTCCATCCAGGATAAAGACATTCTTGTTTTACTTGATCCAATTTTTCAAAAGCCTTTTCAAAATCAGAGGTTAATGCCATGGCTTGTTCATAGGGCATTCCCAACGATATTCCCATTTGGATACGTTCCCACTCCATCTTTTGAAATTCGTCTCTCGTAAAACTCTGAATATTTTCTCTCATCAGTTTAAGAGGAAATGTTAATCTGAATCTGTGCGCAGTTGATTCCTTTGTACTCTTAGTTAGCTTATTCCATTCCATCCCACTAATTGCAGTGTTATTTTTCAAATGATCTTGAATAACTAGTAATTTTGCAATCTCTTCTCTTGCTAGAATTGACAGAGATAATGACAATGAATATTGTTTTGCGTCATAAAGAATACGACTTGAATAAAGAAGATTTTCAACATGTCTCTTGCATTTTCTATATCCGTCGCTAATCTTTTCCGTTGGTATGTCTATCAATCATAGCTTCTTGGTTTCCTATTAATTGAGTTTTTCCGAATCTATTTTCAGACTAAAATAGTTTACAAAATAAAAAACGACTTAATGGTGTTACGAAGTTGGAGCTTCCGTAAGCGAGGAGGGTAAAAACCCACTTCACTTTTATCATGTTAATCTTTTGCTAGTGTATGAAATACCACAAAATTCACAGTAATTGCATATAGAAATTAAGGAACCGATACAATCGGTGAGACTGAGAAACCTCTAATCTGGTCGATACAGAAAAAATCCATTCTTCCAATTTCCTTTGTTTGGAAAGTAATTTGGGATTGATTTACTTGTACCTGCGATTGTATTTTTCAATCTCTCTATGAAT
>JBGPGB010000144.1:0-4982 GCA_041483595.1 Nitrosotalea sp. | reverse complement strand
TGAACTTACTTGCTTTCTGGGTTTTTCAAAGTCAAATTGTAAACTTGTAAATAACATGTTTTTAACATGTAATATGTTAATAATAAAGTTTACGGGTTAACAACTCTTTATTTACGTGTTATTAACATGTAAAACATATATTCTAGTAATATCATACCATATCAAAGACATGTCAATGAGAGACAAACAGAAACGTAATCCAACTGTTGCTATAGAAGAGGCAACATATCAAAAAGTAAAAAACAAAGCAAAGGAAAAGGGATTAACACTCGTAGATTATGTCAATGAAACTCTCTTGTTAAATGTGGAAAAAGATAATTTTTTGAAAAACTATGCACCATATATTGAAAAAATTAGTGTTGGGGAAACATTGGTACTCAGAGATCACAAGACGGGAAAACTAGCAGAGGTTTATCTTAAAAACAACAAGATGTTTTGCAGCCAGGATGAGGCAGATGATTGCATTCACATTCATTTTGCCCTTGCACTACCGGAACTTGCGCTACTGAAAAAAAGAACCAGATGAATGGTTGGATTCCATCTGGTTCATTTTTATTGAAAATTCTAGTCTGGTAAGACCCAGCTACTATAATGCAACAATTTCAGACCCATCAACTAGCATGCACTAGAAGATAACGGTCGCTTCCATCATAATAGTAATTTTTTTCCAACTTTTGTAACTTGAAACCATGCTTATTGTAAAAATCCATGAGGAATCTCCGGTTTGTCTTGATATCAAGAAAGATTTTCTTATTTCCAGCAGTTTTGATGATTTTAGACAGCAGTCTTGTGGCAACTCTATGTTTTCTATATGACGGGTGTACAAAGAGAGAGTTCACATACCAATTTCCATCACGTGTAGGTGTTGCAATTATTCCTCCGACTATTTTGTCATCCACCATAGCCTTGTATGACCATAGATAGCATACCGCTGGAGTCCAAAAGTAGATTGTATCTTTGCTTGTTCTCATCTTGAAACATCTTGCTTCTAGTTTAAGGAAGCTTATTGCATCCCCATGATTTGCAAGGCGTATTTGAAACCGATGCTTTCTTTCCACAAGTACATCTTTTTTATAAGAAATTATGCTAGTATCTCAAAACATAATTAGTTCTTTGACAGCTAAATTCTTTACTCCATGAGCGAAAAAGTGGTTTCTAGCCAACAATTCTTTCTAGATAGAGAGGATACCTTGCAGAAACTAGAGTGTATTTTTGAGAGGGTAAGCGATTACGCGGAAAACAAGTTTGTATTTGTAATTGGAGAAGCAGGAATAGGAAAAACCTCACTGATAAATAAGTTTCTTGCATCGATAGAAGACAAAGATACGGCTATTCTTACTGCCAAAGGATATGAAGAGCAGGATCTTCCTCTCTTTTCTTTCATAGACATGATGAAGGATTTTCTACATACCTACAGGAATTTTACACGCGGTGATCTGTTTGACACCATTCTTAACCTTGCAAAGCTTGTTCCATCATTAGAGCCGTACGTTACTACAACTCAGGAAATTACAAAGACTGTAAGAGGTATCTCCGATGTTGACAAATATTCCATAGATAATAGTCATTATGTATTTTCAAATTATCTTTCCATATTTCAAAAGATTGTAAAGAAGAAGACTCTGGTATTACATGCAGAAGACATACAATGGTTTGACAGTACTTCTTTGGAGCTTCTTTTCTATATAATGAAAAAGATTGACAAAAAAATTATGATAATTGTATCATACAGGACTGGTTTTATTACTACCCAGAAAGATCTTGATGCAAAGGAAAAATTTGACTTGTTGCTTTCACTTGACAAAGATAATTCTACTTTAATAGAACTTGATTCAATGCCTGAGAACTTGTATCCTAAATTTGTTGAAGGATTTCTTGGATCGCACAAGCTTAATAACGAAACCATACACAATATTTACAAACAGACTGATGGCAATCCATTCTTTCTCAAATCACTTTTAAGACTCTTAAAAGAATCCAAGGTGATATTTTTTGATACTGATAGTTATTGGAAACTAGATGCTTCATTAGATGTTCCATCAGCTGGCGGGCTTGCAGATACCATAACAAAAAGACTACGCAAAGTTTACACAGATTTGCCTGGTTCAAGAGAAGTTCTTACATATGCGTCTGTCTTGGGGTATAGATTTGATCTTGACATATTGACAAGTTTTATGAAAAAGGACAAGCTTGAGATTTTTCATCTATTACAAGACTTGGATCAGGTCTATTCCATTGTGAAAAGAGTTGGAGATAGTACGATGTTTGTATTTGATCATAGAAAGACCTTGGAAACAATCTATTTAGGCCTAGGCAGCATAGCAATAGACTGCCATAGAGACATTGCAGAGTTTCTAGAGTCCAAGTTTGGAGAACAAAAAGACCCTTTCATTATTTCACACCATTATTATCGTGCTCGAGAATGGGAAAAAGCTCTAAAATTCCTCTCAATTTCTGCCAAAACATCTTTTGAGAACTACTTTTTTGCAGATTCCATCAAGCAGTACCAGGAATGTTTCAAACTGATTAAAGACAATATAGTATCATTTCCACAATCAGAGTACAATTCACTACGGCTTGGATACGCAAAAGCGTTGCTTGGGAACAATTCCACATCGGAATGTATCACAAATCTCAATGATCTTGACAAGACAGCAAGTCTGACTGAAATGGAAAGGGCTGAGACAAAGTTGCTCTTGGGAAGATGCTGGAGATACGAAGGGAGTGGGGATGCAGGAAGAAAGGCAATAGAATCACTAGAAGAGGGTTTGAGAATTTATGAAAAACTAGGAAATGTAGGTAAATTAGGTGAGGTCTATTCATTTCTTGCTACAGTTTATGATCATTTCGGATATTTTGAAAAAGCTGTCAAGGCTTTTGAAAAAAGCCAGATCAATTTCAACTTGGCAAATGACGTAAGGGAGATTGCCAAGCTGCAAAGAAAATCTGGAATTATTTACGAGTCTAGAAGAGCAATTGAATTTATGAAAAATGCTCTTGATACTTTTGAAAAGTATTCCATGAAGATAGAAAAGGCAAGGTGTCTTAACAACATGGGCGCCGAGAGCTTTTACATTGGAAAGTTTGATGATGCTCAAAAATATCTCGGTTCCAGTCTTGAGATCTTTAGAAGCTTGGACTCTCCTGAGGTGGATGTTCCTCTCAACAACCTTGGCTTGGTGTACCAACAAAAAGGAGAATATTCCAAAGCTCTACAATTCTTTGAAGATGCAAATGCTAACGTTAGCGAATTATTTGATAATATATTTATCAACATGAACATAGCAAACGTTGTGAGACAAACCGGAGATATCAGCAAGGCAAGGCAGGTAATTACACACCTTGAGCCGCTTGTTTTACAATATCCAGAATCTGTTATGAATGACTACTATTGCTTCAACAGGGCTGCAATTCATTATGAATTAAAAGAATATGATATTGCAGAAAGTTGGTTACAGAGGTTTGAGCCAAACAATTACAAAAATGACAAAGAACTATCACTTGCAAAGCGATATCATATGCTTTCAAAAATACGGGACAGAAAAGGCATCGATTCAAAGGAGATTAATCAGAAAAGTTTGGAACTATACAAGACGGCAAGACCACAGAAATGGTTCTATGAATTAGACTATTATCCTTGTGACATACACATCTGGGACTAGAAATTATACCTAGTAATGGCATTTTGTAGGATCATTCCAATCACATCCTTGTATGCCATGCCGTTTTTTTCTGCGATATAGTTGAAGCTGCTATGTTTTCCCAAGTACGGATACGGGTTTATTTCAAGAAAATACGGAATTCCATCAGTGGTTATTCTCATATCCACCCTGCCAAAATCCCTACAGCCTAGAATGTTATACATGTTCAATGCCATTTGGGCAGCTTCAGGTTCAAAATCTGCATTTATCGGATATTGAAAGGAATACTTGTCTTCGTACACTATCTTTGAGGTAAGATATCTATCACCCATATCTTTGTCATCAAGTGATATGCCAACAATTCCAAAAATTTTATCTGGCACATTTCCTAGGATTGGAATATCTACTTCAGTTCCTGCTATGAATTCTTCTACAAGGACAGGCTGGGCATACGTTCTGAGCATGTACTTGACTCGTTTTTGCAGTTGAATAAAATCGTAAATCTTTGAATCTTCGTCAATTCCCATGCTGCTGCCTCCATAACAAAGTTTGATTATTACAGGATATTTTGGGATGTTTTCTTTTTTTAGAAAATCAATATTTTCTACAACGGTAAATTCCGGAGTACGCACGCCACAGGTTTTTCCAATTATCTTTGTATGCCATTTGTTTAGAGATACTGCCAAGGCATATGCGTCAGATCCTATGTAAGGAATGCCAGCCATTTCAAGCAACGCAGGTATCTGGGATTCTCTACTACGACCAAATTTTCCTTCTGCAATGTTGAAAATAATGTCTACCTCGTTTTCATGTTTTGAAAAATTATCTAGTAATTTTCTTCCGCTTCCAATCAATGTTGTTTGATGACCCAAGTCCTCAAGAGCGCGGACAATGTCATCAATTGCCATCGAAACTTGAAATTCTGCATCCCAATCCCATGGATCATCTTGGTTGAATTTGAAATCATTTTTTGTATCAAAAGTGATCCCAATTGTGAGATTATCATCCATTTGTCTATGAATCGTTTTCTCAACGGTTCTTCCAATCTTTCCCTTTCGTTCTTTAACCAAGGTTATTTCCTTATTGTTTGAGATTAATTAAGAATATTCTGTCAATATCCACAATGGTATAAGTGAAACTACAAAATAAACCCCTGTTTCAAACTATATCACATATTATGAAACCCACATCAAAGACATGGAGCTGTTAAGATCCAGATATCATCATAGAGTAAGATTAGACCCATTTAACTACGATTCCAACTAGATTTTAAATTTAAATAGATACAACATGAGTAATTATTAAAATTGCAATTACTATTAATACGATATAAATTATTTG
>JBGPGB010000143.1:0-5012 GCA_041483595.1 Nitrosotalea sp. | reverse complement strand
TACTGCGTGAGCAAGGCGCTGAAAAGAGCCAGATCATGCAACACAAACTAACAAAGGGTCTGTTGACAAGTGAATGGACAAAGGCAAGAACAACTGTCTATACGTTCCGCAATACGAAGAGCGAAGCGTTTACCTTGTTCTTTGACCACTCTTACTGCTATACAAGCCCAACAGTAACGGCTACAAATGCCAAGGAAGATTCCAAGTTGAAGGATAACGCAAGTCGTTATACCACAACAATTCCGGCAAATGAATCAATCACTGTTACCATCAGAGAAACAACTGTCACCCAAACAAGCCTCAAGGCGGATGGATTCTTCGATTGGATGACACGTAATCCTGACTCCCCACTGTTGGACGGTGATGGAATGAAAAAGCTAATTAACTTGACAAAGGAATTGGATGGCCTTAACAAGCAATTGGCAGCTTCAAACGAGAAATTCAAGGGTTATAATGCGGAACAGGATCGTCTACGCAAGAACCTTGAAGTCTTGAAGACTGGCGGCGATGCAGAAAAGATGAGAAATCGTCTATTCGCTACAGAGAATGAAATCGTCACCTTGCAACAGACAACAATTCCGAACTTGAACGAACGAATTGTTGAAGTGAAACAGAAGATGCAGGACGAGGTATTAAAAACTTCCGCAGTTTGGAAGTCCTAACGAATAGGGTCTAAAGCTGAAAAGCAAGGGGTGAAAAAATACCCCTTGCTTTTTAATTTAATTACGTGTATAATCATAGGTGTATTAACATTACTTATTTATAAAAGGTGATAAAATGAGAATAGTAACTGGTAAGATTCGTAAAGCAAACAGACACTTCTTTGAAGATAGCGGTCTTCGCAACAATAGACCACAAAAGCAACATCCTTATCTAATCGTTCGACCAACCAAGACTAGGATAAATCTTGACATGGTTTATACAGCCGAAGAACTACTTGAAATGCCAGATAACACCCGTGTATTAGCACAGTGGAAAGGTAAGAAGAGAAGTGATTTCTATAGCTTCAAGGTAGGATGCTTGAGGAAGTACATTGAAGCTCATCCAAGACAGGCCAGACAAGCAATCTAATCGCATAGGATTAATCTAGAATAAAGAAGACGGGTATACTTGAGTGTTGCCCGTCTTTTCTTGTTTATTGCTTTTTCAGCTTAAAACTGCCCTTATACGGTCGAGAAGTAAACTCTCCCGTGAACCATTCATTTGTTATTTGGCCAGTCCAAACATAATCGGCCCCATCTACTGTTGCTGTTCCTTGCAGCTTATCAAGAGTTCCAGTAAAAGCCACATTGTAGGTGAATTTTCTACCGCCCCATATGCCTGTAAAATTACCCTTCCAATCATTATCATATCCAGAAACAACACCTGTCATAGTGCCGTCTAGCTCCCTATTCTTTTTTGTAACCCATGTACCTTTAAAGGTTTGATTGAAAAATTCTTTCTTCTTCTTTTCATCCTTCTTTGGCTCTACCTTTGGCGGTGGGTCTTTATGCGGTGGTTTCGGAGGGTCTTTGTGTGGCGGCGATGGAGGCGGCTTTGGAGGGTCTTTGTGTGGCGGCACTGGATTATGCGGTTGATTTGGGTGCGGCGGCGGCGGCGGCTTATGCGCATTATTTGGGTTTGGATTAACGTTATTTATCTTAGTAATATTAATCGTTGTATTATGAGAAGAGATGTTTGTGGTAGTTGTTACAACTCTTATATGCTGACTATGAGCCGGAAACGGACAATGAGCAGGATGATAAAAACCTATATTGATTAAACCTACTCCCGGCGTATACCACCAACCGCATCCAATAAAAATACTAATTCCTGGTCTATAAAAATAGTTATGTGGTTCATAGTAGAAATATAATTGTGGACAGCGATAGTATTCTGGTGGATATCCAAGTGGCAAAGGATAATACTCTGGTGATGTTGGCACTATTTCAATGTATTGAAATTGTGGCGGGGGTGCAGGTCCAGGTTGCACCAAGTTAATATCAATTCTTGCTGTGTTGGTAGTAGTTTTAGTAAATTGCAATATGCCAACAACTATTACTCCCACTGTAAGGAATATAGAAACCAATTTAAGCCAAGTATAGTTCATTTTTAATCTCCAATAAACTTCTTAATAATTGATTGAAAATGATAGGTTCCAAGTTCTTCTGACGGCGAAAACCTTCCCGTTTTATATGCCATAGATTTAATTCCCCTTTGGCAACTCTCTACAACATATTCATCTTCACGCTCAACTCTATCTACTAAAGACATGTCAGAATTAGTAAAAGTTTCGTTAGTATAAACAAGATATTTTACCTTAGTCAATTCTTTATTAATTGGCTGTACAATGTTTATAGACAAACCCCAAGGATAAAAGTTAAACATCATATTCGGGAATACCCAGAAATAATAGGCGGCAACTCTCTTCCCATAATCAGGCGAACTTTCAGGTAGATCAAAACATCTCTGATTGTCTCTTGCTATTCCAAGTTGTAAATTAGAATACTTGAAAAGTTCTGTATTATAATTGTCCTGGTCGAGTATCTTGTTCAAAGAATCATGCACATATGGAATGTGAAATCCCTCAAGATAATTGTCACAGTACAATGCCCAATGAGCCTTAACTAGATATTCTCTGGAGTAATTCTCATTAATCGTAAGTGCTTTTAGGTCTATCCAGCCAACTCTTTCCATCATTTCTTTAAAAAAGTCCTGTGCCTCTCCATTAGGGTTAAGAGATACAAAGAAGAACCTGCCCCAAATGAAGAATGGGTATTTGTGTAAGTTGTCTTCTTCTCTAGGAAAGTTTTGTGCGTCCTTAAATCCAGGTGTGAATTGAAATTGTCCATCTAAGCCAAATCTTCTGCCGTGGTATGGACACTTAATATTGGCCTTCCGGCAAGCGCCTTCTACTAAAACAGCGCCTCTGTGTGTGCATATATTAGAAAAGCAGTGAATTTGATCTTTATCATCTCTTGTTACTAAAATTGGTTCGTCGATAAATCCAGGCAGGAGATTAACTGGCAAGATAGAATTAGTTAATGGCAATTCTTCAACATCTGCTACTAAATGCCAAGTTTTCTTAAAGACATTCTCCCTACACAGAGAGAAAAATGAATCATCTGTATAGAAGGACGTGTGCAGAGTGTGCGCTAAATTAATCGTCATGGAAACAACCCTTTAATATTTTTTGTACCCCATTGGCATATGGCCTAATCCACCTAAATCCATTATCATCAATACTTTTTAATTCTTCTTTTACACTTGAGAAATAATCAGATATATAATCCTTTCTAATTTCCTTATTTCTAGTTCCACTAAAACTCACAGGACTTTTGTTGTATAATGCCAAATCATCTCCCATTTCAAAATGATTCAAGTTATAAGCTAACATCTTTTTCTTAATAGAAGCATGTCTTGAAATCATCTCATTCAGAACATCATTAGGAACCTTCTTTGATACACGATTACTTACCATGTAACTATTAGAGGGAAAAACACTACCATGATTAATAAGTCTGGTTGTTGAAATGTTAAACATGACAGTCTGCCAAGTCATTATGTCGCATATTTGAGATTCATAACTCTCTAATACTTTATTTGCTATTGCAGGATTGAAAAAATCATCGTCATCTATAGGCAAAATAATCCACTTATCATTCTTATACTTTTTGATAAAGTTAAAAATGGAATCTTTGCCCTTGATTACAATGTCAAGACTTTTAATGTTACTATGAGTTTTTTCTGCGAACTTTTGAAGTTTGTTGCGGACTGAAAAATAATCTTGCTTTAAGACTGAGTTCCAAATTCTTATATATTTCCAATGCTTATTTAGCCAGTTTCCATCTGGCATAAAAATATTTCTAGTGATTGGAGTTCTTCCTTGAGCGAAGAACTTTTCTTTAGTCATTTCTAACCAATTTATATTAGAACGTATAGCAACAATGATTATTGGTTTCATACCATATGTAGTTACATCTTAATTTTCCAGCCAAGTTTTACCATTTCTGAGGAATCCATAGGTTCAGCAGAAAGCCAAGATAATCTGACTTTGATAAACTTTTCTGGTATGTTATAAGCTAGACCACTAATACGAAGAGGTTGTTCAGAGGAAACACCTTCAAGGTCTGTACCTACTTGTGGTATAAAAGGTACATCTTCTAAAACCATTTCCATCCATCTAACATCATTACTTCTTATGTACATAAAAATTTTCATGTTTTTCTCCGCAACTCATACCTTGTAAAAATATTGCCTTTAACTAAACTGACTATTTCAAAACCTGCCAATCTTAATATGGGATTTAATAATATTTTAATCCAAGTACGATGATTGCATATTATAGATTTACTACTACAAATAGGACAAATTGGCGTCTTAAAATAACCGTGCTGTTTAATTTCGCATCTATAAATGATTCCCATTAAATCCTCAAATTTCATGCCCTTAATATAGTTAAGGCACTAAAGTTCTAAACGGAGAAAGTGATTTTGAAGGTGTTTTTAAAATGCCCTGAACTAATTCTTCGCCATGCTTGCTTGTAATCTTCTTCCATGCTGCTTTTCTGGTGTTTAATGTGTATTCTTTAACAGCATCTCGAATGTTTTTGGCTAAATCCATTACGGCATCTACTTTAGTAGTTTTAGCCTCAATAAATTGATTCCAGTTTTTCATATACTATCTATATAGTATGACTAAATTTATTGGCTTAATATGTGCGTGGGCGGTAGAAGATTGGATTGAATTATCAATTAATCAAGCCCTATCCTTCTGTGATGAAGTAGTAGTATCAATTGGTGCTCATTCTGAATCGTTAAAAAAATACGAAGACAAGACATTAGAGATATGTAAAAGTTTTGGCGATAAGATCAAACTTGTTGATGTGGATTACACTGGCCGACACTCTACTACAAAAGCCAAAACAATGACCAGAATGTTGAACTCAAGCCAATTCAATGAAATTGGCAATTATGTCTTTCTACTTGACGCCGACGAGTTCTATAACAAATCTGATGTAATTAAACTCAAAG
>JBGPGB010000142.1:0-5048 GCA_041483595.1 Nitrosotalea sp. | reverse complement strand
TAGATGATACAGCTTTAAATCCTGATGACAATCAAGGTAACTAATAATGTCAAAGCACTTAAAATTAGCTAAAGCTGTTCTCGGCGATGAAATCTATGAAGTGCTTCATAAAGCTATCGTTAAGCTTCCGACCAAAACTGTTGTAGATATAACAGAAACTCATGACGCATTAAAGATGGCTCCAAAGTCTGTTATGTCTTTTATAATGAAAATTACAAAAAACATGGCTGATAAAGAAGCTAAAGAGATTAGTGTTCCTTTTGGTGATAAAGTTGATATGCTTATCAACAAGTTAACATCTGATCAGTATTCTGGATGTTTTTATAAAGATGGTCAGATAATCCATGAATTTCACAATACTTCGATACCACAATTATCTTCTCACATCTTAAGTCTTTTTGAACTTTATGATGAAAGTCCAGCATCTGCTCTTTCACAGAAAGAGATAGAAAAAGAGAAAACTAAGAAAGAAAAAAATGATGACGAATCTACTTCTTCTATGAAACAACATATTGAAAAATTAGAAGAAAAGATCAACCAACTTTTTGCTCTCACTGCTAATAATGTTAATAAAAATGATGATTCAAATAAAGATGATAAAGAGCTTCAAAAAGTTAATGATGATTCTGATATAAATAAGAATTATGATCTAGATAAGATACAATCTTACAAAAAAATCTTAGAAAAAGCAGGCTTAGCTCCTACTATGCCAAGCCCCCCTAAACCAGGCACAAAAGTAGGTGGAAGTCAGGGTATTACTAGAGGTGGTCTTCATGGAGCAAAAACAGAACACACAGACGCTAATATACATCCTATCTCTCAAAGAAAAAATCCAGATCTAAAAGTTGGTAAACCGACTGCTGTAGGAAAAACTTTAACATTCACAAAGTCTGAACTTAATAACAAATGTGAGGATTGCGGTCAATCCGGTCATTGTATTTGTTTCCGTGGACTTTCTAAACCAGAAATTAAGAAAGCAGAAGATGGTAAAGTTACTTTACATTTTAAAGAAGATTGGGATCTTACTAGCTTGAGCGTTTTCTACAGATCGATCAAGAGAGTAAGAGATGAGCAATAATTTTATAGCGATTATCAGTTTTGATGATGGTCGTACATACAAAGATCCTGAAGAGATAAAATCACAAGAAACTCAATATGAATCTGCAATGCGAATAACTCATTCATTGATTGCACAAGTTTCAGGTGAAATAGTTGGTCATATAAAAGGTGATGTAGTTACTGAGCTTCATTCAAATCAAGCTGAAATCTTAAAAGAAATAGTTTTAAGAATTAAAAAAGATGTAGGACTTTCTTGTTATATAGGCGTAGGAGAAGATACAAGACAAGCTTCTATCGCTTTAAGTCAAGCTATATCTAAAAATATTCCAATTAAAGTTTTCACTAGTGACTTAAATGAAGATGAAAAAACTGTAGCAATTGGTGAAGACGATCAAATTAATAAAGCTGAAAATTATAAACCTATAGAAAATTTAGATAAAGATAAATTAAGAAATTCTGTTCAATTATTGGCACAAAATAAAAATTTATTTGAACAACTTAAACAAAGTGCTCCAGATATGTATAGTGCTGTTACTGCCGTCGCTATGTCTTTAGCGGAAATTTTACAAGCTGATAAAGAAGCTAAAAATAATGAATCTCAGAAAATGGTTGATACAGTCAACAAGCATCTTGATGTAAATAATAAAAAATATAAAGAAGAAAAAGAAAAAATCTTACACAATATAATAATGCAATTAATTGCGAGAGATGGTTCAAAGGAATATTATGGCGATGATAATGGCGATAATAGCGATAGCAGTGATGAATCTGATTTTGATTACGATGCACCGATGGATAAAAGAATGGCGAAGACAGAAGAAATATCCAAAGCTGAGATTAGTGACGAAACCAAAGAACGAGTCATAGAATCACTTAGACTAATAAGCAATAATAAAGATGCTATAAAAGCATTACATCAAGCCAATCCAGAAGCTGCAGAAGCATTGTCACATCTTATAACTTCTTTAGGGAAAATATTCCAGTCTAAAACAGGCACAAATTTAAATGCAGAGATAGATCAAAGAGATATAAAAGATCATCTTGATCGACACAATAAAGAAGATAAAGCCCCTCACGTATCAACCCCAAAACCAATACATCGTCGATTGGAATTTGCCCCAGGCGCAGTAAGAGAAGATTCCCCACAACATAAAAGACGCAAAACAGAAAGTGGAGAGTGGGTAAGCGTCACTCCTGAAGCTAAAGAGGGTGAAGTGTGAAATCTTACACTATAGAAGAAGCCTTTAAAGAAATTGGCGTAGATATAAAGAATTTATCTGATGCGATAATCCAAAAAGCTAAACTTCAAGTACAAGCTTTAGCCTTACAGACTCATTCGATGATAGTTGAAGAAGCTCAAAGAACTTTAAAATCTACTCGAAAGACTTATCTTGATAACTTAGTCATAAATAAACTTGAAGAAACTGCAGATCAATCTATATGGGTTGTCGGTCTTAAAAAAGAAGCTGAGTGGATCGAAAATGGGTATCCAAGAGGTAGTATGCTGGAAAGAATTTTAAATCACGGTAAAGCCCCTAAGAAAGCTAAAGATGGTTCTTCATATAAAATTATACCATTCATGCATAGTAAGGCCCCATCTGATATGAGCGCTGTACAAAATCGCATTGCTCAATATGCAAAAGATGAGATAAAAAAACAAGGTCTTGATAAAATTGTAAAAGATCAATCTGGTAACCCTATGATTGGTAAAGTTGCAAGTGTAAAAATTACAGGTAATAATCAACCTATTGGAAGATTTAATCAACCATTACTTGCAGGTCTTACTATTTATCAAAGAGAGCAAAAAACTAAATCTGGTAAAAGCAAAATTGTTAGAGATGTGATGACGTTCAGAGTTTTAAGTTCTAAACATGCAGGAACTGGACTTTGGGAAACAAAAGGATATAAAGGTCTTAAAGCTTTCGATACTGCACAACAAAATATAGATCGGATATTGAATGATATGATAAAGGATCTTCTTAAATGATTTCAGCCACAGATGCGATTATTCTAACTGCAATTCGTCTTGGTATCGATGATATCAGACGTAATCAATATTTAATTGATGATATCATGTCACAATTTGAAGATGATCAATACCTTAAACAATCTTGGGGTAAACAACAGATAGATCGTTTTAAAGATTTTATGCAAAAAATTAAAATAAATGTCGTTATGGAAACAAGACTTCCAGATACTTCTAAGCTTCCAGCTATTGTTGTAAAAATAGGTGGAGGACAAGAAGATCCGTCTAAACAAGGACTAGGTGATAGTAATCATTATGAAAATGTAGATCCATCATCAACTTTAGGTAAGTTTGAATCTCCTCTCATTATTCTTGGTCCTATCACTCCTGAATCTTTTGATAGCTCCACAGGAGAAATCAATTTTTCTGATAGTGTTAATTTAACTAGCGTATTCCCAGGTCAATTTGTTTTTGATGAAGTGAATAAAATTGCCTACGAAATTCAAATGGTTTTGGATGATCATACAATATTGATCGATACTGGACTTAATCCTAATCTTCAAGGTATGTCTATACGGCCTACAAATAATTATGTAAGACATACGAAAAAATCTATATGGTTTTATGAAAATTACACTTTAACTTGCATTTCTACAGAACCTAATGAGTTGATGTTTTTATACTCTTTAGTGCTCTACATACTTGGAAGATACAAAAAGAATTTATTTGAAGCAAGGAATTTTGAGATATCTACTTACGCTTATTCAGAAGTATATCCACCTAATCCTTCAGATGATACAAACATATTATTTGCAAGAGATGTCAATATGCGTGGCAGAGTCCAACATACATTCATAGAGTCCACTGATCTTATCATAGAAGGAATTTCTCCTGATCTATTGATCAATCCTAACCTAGATTCTGATACTTCTATCGCCACTGACAAAACTCCAAAGGCTTTATATGATGAGCAAGTTAGTAAACAAGGTTGGAAAATGGAAGCTGATAAAGAATATGAAACTGAAGAATAGTTTAATTATTACGAGGATTTAGACCTAAAACTTAATTATTATATTATGGACGTTAAAAAAGCACAAGAATTATTAGAAAAAGTTAAAGAACTCAAAGATTTACGCCATGCTATTGATATGGTTAGAGCAGAAGGTCTTAACAAAGATGAGAACTTATTATCTTCTTTGGGTAATGGTGGAACTCTTTCGCATCTAGGTATACACGAATTAGCTCCCAATATTTTAACCCATATACTCGGTACTGGCGATAAAGATACTCATCATTACCATTGTAATGTGGATTTATTAGCATTATCTGAAGGTATGCCTCACATAAACGTAAAAATTGTTGATCATACTGGTAGACCCTTAAGCGAAGCTCCTAAAGTATATAATAATATTAAAGATGCAGTGACAGACATAGTACATCATTTTAATAGACGAGAGTGGAATCATGAGTAAAAGTATTAAAAAAGCTCATGAAGATAAACTTTTGTCACCAGAAAAACGTCAAGGATTCCGTCAAGAAAAACGCGCCTTTGGCGATGATGATGAACTTGAATCTCAAATGATGCCACGAGAAGGTGTTAGTGTAGCTGGTATCGAAGCTCGTAGGGCTAATCCAAAAGATCAATCATATATAAAAGTAGGTTCTTCTGCCCAGCATAAATCCAGAGCAAAAGAAATGCATAGAAGAATTATCGATCATATAAAAAGTATGAATCCCAATCTTCCTAAAACTGAATTAAAGAAGGGTAAGAACTTTAAATTAAAAGATTATCATGACATTAAAGGTGTACATACCTCTGGTGGATTTAGTGGATTAGAAGAAACAGTACAATCTCAGGCTGGTCGCAGTATAAAAAGAGCCAAAGAGCCTCAACCTAATAAATATTTATCTAGTCTTTATCATGAACGTGGGAAGCAAACACATCGTGATATTTTAAATGCACTTCAAAATATGCCTAAAGCTAACCTTCCTAAATCTGAAGGACTTGATAAAGCTAAAAATG
>JBGPGB010000141.1:0-5058 GCA_041483595.1 Nitrosotalea sp. | reverse complement strand
GGAAAAATCAAAGCATTTGAAAGTCACTCATATATGGTATCTAAACTCAATTCTTCTTTTTCACAAATAGCTACATCTGTTGATTGTAAATTCGAGATATTCCAGTATAAAGACAAAAATATTTTTGGGACACAATTTCATCCGGAAATGAGTACAGATGGAAAAATATTGTTAAAGCAATTTACTTCAATTAAATAGTATTAATATTGTAGAATTAATTGATTAGTTGATGGACTCAACTCATACACTTGAGATACCGCTAGTACAAGAGGAAAATATCTGTTTACCATTGGTTGTGAGTGCAGTATCAAAATACTGGGGGATAGACTTGCCTTTGAAAGAGGCCAAAGAAATTTCAAAAAAATATCCTCACATGAAAGGAAGCATTCTCATTGAAGGTGTTGAGCTTGCAGAACGACATGGCCTGTCAACCATTATTGCAAACTCTAATCTTAAAGAACTCAAAAAAATGATCGATATAGGAGTTCCTCCTATTGTAATCCTACCTGGAATCAAGGATGTAGTACAACATGCATCACTTATTGTTGGATATGATGAAATAGAAAGAACGATCTTTCATTATATCCCAGAACCAGAAAAAATAGGAGCCATTCCTGAGAAAAGATTTGATGAACAATGGCAAGAAGATGACCGATTGATGCTCTTGATAATTCCACAGGATATTCTTTCTGATGTAAATACATTTGATGAAAAAAAAATTAGATCTAATAGACTATGTTTTGATGGCGAGAAATTACGACTTCAAGGCAAGACTGATGAAGCCATAGCTGTGCTCAAAAAGGCCTTTGAGATAAACAAGTTGAATTCAACTGCTATGTGTTTATTGGCAGGAATACTAAATGATCAAAATTCTAGCGAGGCACTAGATTACTATAAAAAAACTATTGAACTAAATTCAAAATACTATTTGGCTTACCGAGGACTGGGGAATTATTACTTGAAAGCCAAAGACTTTCAAAATGCAGAGAAATACTATACTATGGCAATTGAGGTCGACCCCTTAAGATTTACACCAATTTACAAGAATCGTGGATTGGCAAGATTTGAGCAGAAAAAATCAGAAACTGCTAAAGAAGATTTTAAAAAGTATGTAGAACAAATGCCAGAAGCGCACGACAAAATTAACATTGAACAAGCTATCTCAGAAATGTGATCTACAAGTAAAAGATTTAATGCTCTTTTAATGAATAAAAGTCAATGGATTGCATCTTTTGTAAGATAGTAAATGGAACTATTTCTGCAAGAAAAATATATGAAACTCCAAATTCACTTGCTTTCTTGGATGCTTTTCCACTTACCAAAGGTCATACACTTGTGATACCGAAGAATCACTATGGTAAAGTTCAAGATATGATTCAGTCAGATAGTATAGATCTTTTTGAAACAGTCAAGGTTTTAGCTAAAAAAATAGAATCCATTTCATCGTCTTCTCTAATTGCAATCCATAATGGTAAGGAAAGCGGCCAGGAAATTCCTCATGTGCATGTACACATAATTCCTAGAATCTCATCTGATGGTGTAGGACCTATTCACAGCATGTTTACAAAACGACCTTCCATTGATGAAGAAGAATTTGAAAAAATAGAAAAAATTATTCAAAATAAAAAATAAGATTAAGATGCGGAGTGCGGGAATTGAACCCGCGACCTTCAGCTTGGGAAGCTGACGTCCTACCGGGCTGGACTAACTCCGCTGAATCGAGATTTGGTACCTAACATTATATAGTTTAGTGAACAAATCAATTCGTGGATGCAAAGTGTCCTGAATGTGACAAGATTGCAATACTAGACGATGAAATAACAAATGTCAAGTGTCCCCACTGTAGATTTGAAGCAAAATATGACGATTATCTTAATTTGATGAGACAAAAGGTAGGAGAAATGGCAGAAAACTTTCAATTTGATAAGCCTGGTTTTTAATTACCAAAATGATCCCTTGTCTGAACAGTCTAGATGTGCTCCACAGTTTGTACATATCATATGACAGGCTTGCATTGAAATCATTATTCTTTCACAACGAGGACACTTGATAGACTCATTCAATATTATAGCAAAGTCTCTACAATTTTAAAAGATTTAGGTACAAAGATTAATTAATAGTTTAAAGATTTTTTTTACTACTTGGCCACATTCAAGCTGAATATATCTGATAAAAAGGGAAAAACCATTACCAAGGAGGTAAAGGAAAAGGAGGCTGGACCATTTTTGGGTTCACTGGTAGGTAGCGAACTGGATGCTGCACTTATAGGGGAATCTGGTAAACTAAAGATAACCGGTGGTAGTGACAAGTCAGGAGTCCCACTCCGAGGAGATATTCATGGTGGTGCCAGAAAATACATTTTGTTGTCAAAGGGTGTTGGATTAAGAGATGCCGAAATAGGACAGAGATTTCGTAAGCTCATCCGAGGAAATACTGTAACCGAAGAAGTTTATCAATTAAACTGCTTTTTTGATGGAGAACTTAAATTAGAAGAAAAACCAGCTGAAGGACAAGAGAAAGAATCAACAGAGAAAACTAAGGCATAGGTTAACATATCCGCTTTTTTTAGCTTGTACGTGCACTGGAAAGAAACACTTCCTGACTGGTATGTTAAAAAATATGGTTATCAACCATGTGTGAATATTGGAACTGCTGGTCATGTTGATCATGGAAAAACTACTCTTATCCAAGCATTGACTGGCGTCTGGACTAGTGCTCATAGCGAGGAATTGAAACGAGGAATTACTATCAAAGTTGGATATGCAGATGCAGCATTTTACAAATGTAAAAGTTGTGAAATTCCATTAGGTTATTCGGTAACACCAAAGTGTAATAATTGTGGGAAAGAAAGTGAATTATCACGTGTTGTCAGTTTTGTAGATAGTCCAGGCCATGAAAGTTTAATGGCGAATATGTTATCAGGATCTGCTCTGATAGATGGCGCAATGCTTCTAGTTGCAGCTAACGAAAAAGTTCCTCAGCCACAGACCAAGGAACACCTACTTGCCTTACAAACACTTGGAATAAAACAAGTTGTTATAGTTCAAAATAAAGTGGATTTGATATCATATGAACAAGCCATGGAAAATTATGCAGACATTGTAAAATTTATCAAAGGAACAAGTGCAGCAAAGGCACCCATTATCCCAATTTCAGCTCAATCTAAACTAAATATTGACGCTTTGATAGGTGCAATTGAATCTTCAATATTAACTCCAGAAAGGGATGAGAAAAAAGATACTGTCATGCATGTACTAAGATCATTTGATGTTAACAAGCCTGGAACTAAAATTAAAGAAATTAAAGGTGGTGTTATTGGAGGAAGTATAATTCAAGGAACATTCCAAGTAGGAGATGAAATTGAGATAAAACCTGGTCTAGCTAATGAAAAAACAGGAAAATATGAACCAATTTTTACTCAGATTGCATCACTTGGAACTGGAGCAGGAATAGTCAAGGAAGTAAAAGCCGGTGGCTTGGTTGCAATAGCAACCAAACTTGATCCGTCGATGACAAGAAGTGACTCATTAATAGGATCTGTAATAGGTAAACCAGGTACACTACCAGAAAATTCATACAATGCAAAAATTGAGGTAAATCTATTTGATACCGCAGTAGGCTCTGGTGAAGAACTTAAAGTTTCACCAATACAAACAGGAGAATCTTTGAGATTAAGTTTAGGAACTGCTCCTCTTTTATCTAAAGTTACCAGTGTCAGAGGTAAAACCGTGGAATTACAATTCAAAAGACCAGTATGTATTTTTAAAAACAGCAAGGTAGCGATAAGCAGAAGAATATCTGAAAGATGGAGACTAATTGGTGCTGGTGTAGCAAGTGGTTGAAATTATCTGTGATTCTAGTTTTCTTATGATTCTTGCTTCAAGAAGAATAAAAAATATCTCTAATATAGAGACTGAAATTGGGACGATAGAATATGTAGTACCTGATTTGGTTGTAAAGGAACTAGGAAAAATTTCTTCAGTAAATGATAAAAAAAAAGTTACGCTGAAAATGCTCTAAAAATTATAAAAGATCTGAAAAAGATTAGTATCTCGGGAAAATCTGTTGATGATGCACTAGTTTCTTATGTACAAAAATATGGTGGAATAGTAGCTACAATTGACGGAGAACTTAAAAGTAGAATAAAGAAAAATGGAGGATCTATTCTTTCCGTTTCAAATGATAAAATTGTTCTTGAACCAAGTAAGCTTTAATTTTAGTAACACAAAATCCTAGTTATGTTTGAGTACAAAGGAATTAAGATAAAATGGCTTGGCCATAATGCCTTCAGCATAGATAGCAATTTCAAGATCATAACTGATCCATATAAAATAACCCAACAAGAAAAAGCAGACCTTATTCTAATATCACACAATCATTTTGATCATCTAAGTTTAGATGATTTGAAGAAAGTTTCTACGGAAAACACAACTATTGTCGCTACAAATGAATGCATAGATATGCTTACAGGATTTTCCTTTAAAGAAAAAATTGGCATTAGTCCTAACGAAGAAAAAACTGTAAGAGGAATTAAGATTAGAGCCATTCCAGCATATAATTTAGACAAAATAAATCCTGAAACAAAAAAACCATTTCACCCAAAAGAAGATAATAAAATAGGTTTTCTGATTGAATTAAACGGTGTTACAATTTATCATACAGGTGATACTGATTTGATTCCAGAGATGTCTAATCTAAATCCAGACATAGCACTTGTACCAGTTAGTGGAACATATGTAATGACAGCAAATGAAGCAGCAAAAGCCATAGAAAGAATAAAACCAAAAATTGTGATCCCAATGCATTATGGGACCATTGTTGGGAGTGAAAAAGATGCGCATGATCTTAAACAGTTGATAAAATCATGTGAGGTTCAGATCCTTACAAAAGAGTAATAAACAGATTAAATTGCATCAAGCTAGGTTTGATGCAAGATAGCAAGCTATTCAAAGTAAGAAACTTTGAATTTCATCTAAGACATCTTCTTATTATAGGAATTCTCATAATCTCATTTTCAATATCTGCTATGATAAGGTCACAAGCTGCTGACTATGGTTT
>JBGPGB010000140.1:0-5062 GCA_041483595.1 Nitrosotalea sp. | reverse complement strand
ACGGTAGCAAAAAGGGTAACCATAATATCGAAAACGCAAAAGTAAGTCAATTAGATAAAATATTGAAAGTATCCATTGCTAATCCAACTAGTACTTTAGACGGTAGCAAAAAGGGTAACCATAATATCGAAAACGCAAAAGTAAGTCAATTAGATAAAGTAACGAAAGTTGCCAAGAAACAGGGTAAAGGACATAATGACTAGGGTTGAAAATTCAGAAATATCGCATTGGCTAATTGATTTTCATAAAAAACAGAATTGTTCAATTTGTAATAATAAAATTAAAAGTATTACACCGAAATCAGCAGATTCATCATTAATAATATCACCAATCTTAGCACAATAATTGGAATATTTTATTTCTAGGACTCTATTCTGGAGGTCATCACCTTGTTGAATCGTATGACCTTAATTTTCATCAAGAATAACAAATTTAGTTCTTACTACCTTACAGATCTATTCTATTGCAATATTCTTTCCAGTCTTTGTTGGTATCGTTAAGGTAAGTACACCGTCACGATATTTTGCAGATGCACCTGGGTCTTCATCATCCTTTACCTCTATTGGAAGTCTCACTTTCTTGTCAATTGAACGTGGTCTCTGTCTCCAGATGACTGTTCCCTCTTCCTCATCATTCCTTTTTGCGTTGATTGATAGAATGTTACCGTTGAGTCTAAGCTTTATCTCTTTTTTATCGAAGCCTGGCATGTCTATTGTTACTATGAGACTGTCATTTTGTAGAATCATGTCTACCGGAGGAAGAATGAATTCGTAGAACTCTCGTGATTTATTGCCTATTTCTTTCATGACTTCTTTTACCATGTAATGACCAAAGCCCATTTAGTATAATCTAGTCCTTTTTTATTATTAAACCTTAGTCAAATTCATAATTTATCTACTGCCCGATTCAATAGGACTTTATGATTATTGTCCTAGAAGGCTTTGACCAAGCAGGAAAAAAAACCCAATCAAAACTATTGGCAGATTTTCTGAAGACTAGAAATAAGAAGTCTATGATATTTAGTTTTCCAGATTATACTACTCCTATTGGAAAGGAAATCAAAAATTTTCTTAGTGGAAAGCGAAAGTTCACTCCTCAGGTAATTCATTGTCTTCTTGCAGCAAATAGATGGGAAAGATCAAAGAATATCAAAGAAGCATTATCAAAAAATTATATAGTAATAATGAATCGTTATTATCAATCAAATCTAGTATATGGAAAAGTAAATGGACTTGATTTGAACTGGCTTGAAAATCTAGACAAGGGTCTTCCAAAGGAAAACATGGTTATTTTACTTGATGTAAAGATTTCAGATTCATTTTCTAGAAAAAAACAAAGACGCGATAAATTTGAAAAAGATAAAACATTTGCACTCAAAATAACTGATACATATAGAAAGTTGGCAAAAAAATATGGCTGGTATGTTGTAAACGCATCACAAAATAAAGATCAAGTTCATCAGGAAATAAGAAAAACTATTCTAAAAAACACGAAATTAAACCATGGCTAGAAAATATATGCAAATTGTAGATCCAATTCATGATTTTATCACAGTTTATCCACATGAGCTTGAACTGATAGACTCACCAGTATTTCAAAGGCTTAGAAGAATAAGACAACTTGCTGGAGCTCATCTAGTATATCCAGGTGCTCAGCACTCAAGATTTGAACACTCGCTTGGAACTATGCATATTGCAGGTCAAGCAGCCAATGTCCTCAAAGAGAAAGGTTGTCTTGATTCAAACGATTCGAAAAATATTCGGATAGCTGCTCTTTTACATGATATTGGTCATGGTCCATTCTCACATCTCTTTGAAGAAGTCCTTCAAAAAAAGAAAAGAATTTCTCATGAAGAGATGGGAAAAAAACTCATACTACAATCAAAAATTGGTGATTTGATAACAAAATCAGGATTTGACAAGAAATTTGTTAGTAATCTCGCATTTGGGAATTCCAAATATCAATTCATGAATGAAATAATCTCAGGTGGACTAAGTGCGGATATGATGGATTACCTTCTTCGTGATGGATATTTTACCGGAGCAGAGCATGCCAAGGTAGATTTCATGAGAATAATACATTCGCTTGATGTTCATGACAAAAAACTTTCACTTGATAAGTCAGCACTTTATTCTTTTGAATCAATGATGATTTCGAGATACCAGATGTTCAAAGCGGTTTATTTCCACAAGACAGTGAGATCTGCAGAGGTAATGTTACTTGAATCAATGTTACTTGCAGATGATGAGCTTGATCTCACGACTGATAATCTAGAAAAATATGTACAACTGACAGATGAATTTGTAATTTCAAAACTTGTCTCACTTACACCAAGAACTGCAGATCTTAGAAGAGCTAGACAGCTTGCAATAGAATATCAAGAACGAAAATTACTCAAGTGTGTTTATGAAAAGATCTTTACACGTCCAAGAATGGGAGAAGTAAACGTAAATGATCTTCAAAAAGAGATCTCCAAGAAATCAAAGGTAGATGAATGTGAGGTCTTTATTGATATATCAAAGACACCCTCTATTCCTCTTTCTCATTCAAAAAAAGAATCATACTCAATTATTCTTACTACAAAGAAGGGAGAAGGGCCAAAGGAATCCTATGATCTTCCAATATCTGAGATTCCATTGGTTTCTGCAATTTCTGGCTTTATGGATACGCTTAGGATCTATACAAGACAGCAATTTAGAAAAAAGGTTGAAATGGCAGCACACGTCATCCTTGGTGAAAACAGGTAAAATGAAAAAACGAATTGTAATAAAATTATCAGGAAGTTTGTTTGGTCTCGAAGATACAAAAACTCTAAAACAATACGCAGAATTTTTTGTTAAGATAAGTAAGATCTGCCAGCCCATCATAATTGCAGGAGGGGGAAAGATTGCAAGATACTATATCTCACATGCAAGGTCGTCTGGAGCAGATGAATCTACTCTTGATGAACTTGGAATTGAAGTATCAAGGCTCAATGCAAAACTTTTGATCTATGCATTACAAGAAAAAGCATATCCTCACCCTCCAATTAATCTAAAAGAAGTAGCAACGGCTGCTGATACTGGATTGATAGTTGTCGCAGGAGGTCTTCATCCAGGGCAGAGTACAAATGCTACGGCTGCACTGATTGCAGAAAAGGTAAAAGCGAGTACATTTTTTAATGCCACAGATGTTGACGGTGTTTATGATTCTGATCCAAATAAGAACAAAAATGCAAGCAAGTTCAAGAAGATCCCTATAAGAAAACTACGTTCCATGCTTGTCCATCAGGATTCTCTAGCCGGAGGATATGACTTGATGGATATTGTAGCACTAAAAGTCATTGAGCGCTCCAAATTAAAGACTAGGATACTAAAGGCTGACACAAAGACATTAGAGAAAGCAATCAAAGGAAGTCCAGAGGGAACTGAAATTACACTAATCTGATCTGTCCAACATATTCAGGGATTCCTGCAGATGTAGCTTTTCTCAAAATTTCTTTTGCTTCGTCCTCTTTGAGAACTTTAGATTGTGACTTGGCATACCCTTCTTCATCAACTATTACCACAAGCCAGCCTTCTTCCGGTTTTTCAATAATGGCCACAAGTTCTTTTTCTCCTACAGGAACAAATATTCCTTGAGATTTTTTTACAGTAAGTGTAAGCATGGCAAATCCTGCATGTGAAAACAGAGTCATCTGTGATTTTCTTGATCTTTCCTGACCTATTCTGATTGCTTGATGATATTGCATAGATTTTCTTTTGAAACTTTTACTATAAGAGTTTTCAACTCAACATTTAAGAATTGAATAATTAGTAGAAAGATTCGTGGAGAAGAAAATTTTAGTTTATGTTGCTATAGGAGTTATAGTTGCGATACTTGGTGTAGTTGCTGTTCTTCCTAGTTCGGGTCTTCTTAAGAATATGATATCTCATAATATCAAAATGCCATCTGCATTAACATCGGTACTAACCGAAGTAAAACCACTTGATATGCAATACAATGGCTCATCCATATTGTCAGTAACAAATAGAGATGCAATAATAGAGACTAAATTTAATATGACAAATCCAAATGACAATACTTTGATTATTGAAATGCTAAGCTATGATATTTATGTAAACGGCGTTTCGATTGGACACGGCCAGTATGGACAAAAATATGAAGGAGCATCCGAGAGTTCAACATACTTGCCTCTTACAGAGCACAACTCTGAGATAATTACAAACAAGGCCCAATTAATTAATGATGGAAATAATCCACAGGTTTGGTCAACACTTCAAAATGGTACTGGACAAATTCGAATTAACGGAACTGCATATTATTCAACACATTCGCCTTTTGCTGGGCAGAGCTACTCCAAAGATTTTGATTTTAAATAAAAATCAATCTTTAACGATTAGGATTGTATCTTGAACGAATGTACTTTATTAGATATACAAAACCAAGTATTATCCAAGTACACATCATTGCTCCCCATACAAGTACCACAATCTTTGGTATGCTAAGACTGAATTGGTATATGTAGTTGAGATATTGCTCTGGAATTATCTTCTCTAGTTGATACAAGGGGAAAAGGTACGGATTGATATCTTGTACATCATGAAGAAAATTTTTGCTGATTAGTGTTATAACAGCATGCCATCCAAAGAAAAATGTTACAAAGAAAAATACTGCCTTTTTTCCGATATGTTTTCTGTATCCTCTTTTTTCAAATTTTTCTAATCTCCCTTTTACTCTAGCAAGTTCTGCCTTTAATTCTTCTACAGATTTTTGCTCTCCAAATTTTTTCTTTGAAGGTCCTATGTATGTAGATATCAATGAATCAAGATATTTTTTATCAGAGTCATAAATTGATTTACCATCTTGTAAAGTACTAAGAATATAGTTTAGTCTTCCAAGGTCTCCCTTATTGGAATCTATCAGGTAATTTACATAGTCAATTAGTTCGTCTGCCATCTTAACCATCTTTTTTCATTATGACATGACTTGTCAGAAATGGCTTTAGATGACATTATCAATATTATCAAGCTCTTTTGGAAAGGGATTTTAATTGTTATTAAAATACTAGCCTACCTTCTTT
>JBGPGB010000139.1:0-5072 GCA_041483595.1 Nitrosotalea sp. | reverse complement strand
GAGACTGTAACATTTCCCATATTGGCAAAAAAAGGGAAATTACACGTTGTAAAATTTAAAAATATTTTATGGAATTCTATTGACTCACACAAGGATATTGATGAGTGTGTTACAGGTATGAAGAAAACGTATTATGGAAAATTTCTTTCAGAGTGATCAGTTTTGAGAATTGGTTTTAGTCTGGGTTCCTTACTTTCAGTTGATCAGATACTAGAATGTACTAGAAAACTATCTGGATATAATTTTGATTCTATCTGGATCCCAGAAACATGGGGTATGGACTGTTGTTCCATCATGTCTACTGTCTCACAAATTGCAAAAAAACCAAAAATTGGCTCTTCTATAATGAATATCTATTCTCGTAGTCCCGCACTCGTTGCAATGACCGCAGCAACTCTTGATATCCTATCTAAAGGAAGAGTGATTTTGGGACTAGGAACTAGCAGCCAGGCAATTGTTGAAGATTGGCATGGTTCCAAATTTACACATCCGGTAAGTAGAATCCGCGAATATGTTGAAATAATACGACTTGTTCTTTCTGGAAAAAAATGTAATTATTCAGGAGATTTTTTTCATTTAAAAAACTTTAATCTCTTAGTTGCTCCACAACGAAAAGAGATTCCGATATATCTTGCTGCCATAAATCAAAGAATGGTTGAGATTACATGGGATATTGCAGATGGAACAATTTTCTATTTGAGGCCGCTTGAGGAATTAAGAGGAACGATACAAAAAATGCAGAGAAAAAGAAAAATTGACGTAGCGTGTCAACTAATCACCTCTATTGCAGAAGATGCAGATGAATCTATAACAAGAGCAAAAAAAACAATAGCGTTTTATGTGTCAGTAGGTAATATTTACCGAGAATTTTTGGCAAGAAATGGATTTGAAATGGAGACTAGTGCCATATTAGCTGAATACCAGAAATCGAGCCTTAAAAATAATTATAATCTAGTTTCAGATAAGATGGTAAAAGCGTTAACCATTTCTGGCACACCCGATGATGCAAGAAAACAACTTTTAAGATTTAAAAACGCTGGAATTGATCTTCCAATACTTCAGTTTAATCCTGTAGGGGATGTTAAAAAATCATTTGATCTTCTTGTATCTACTTTTGAAGGTGATATGAATTGAGAAAAGTAGGTATAGCAGCATCAGGTTTGACAGAATTTTCAAAAAAAGAGTCACCAATAGAATCTCTAATGTTGTCCTCCATCAAACCCGTTTTTGACGAAACTAGAAATTTATCTCAAAATGATATAGATGTGGTTCTTATATCCACTAATGCAAATAACAAGTATTTAGCTAATATAATATCTGAAATGTCAGGGATTTCACCCAAGGTGGCACATTCTGTAGAAAGTCTATGTAACTCTGGAACAAATGGTATTGTTTCAGCTTATTCCTATATTGCTTCCGGACTTGCAGATGTTGCATTAGTAGTTGGGGCAGAGAAAACCGATAGCCCAGGACTAGTACTGGAGTGGGACGAATCTAGAGGGCAATATAAACATCCGATATACTGGGCTTCGATGTTTGCAAGTGCGCATATGCGTAGATATGGTACTACCCTGGAAGATATTGCATACGTGGGTGCAAAAAATCACAGAAATGCTTTAGACAATCCATATGCATATTTTAAAAAAATATTTTCAATAAATGATATCATGCAATCAAAATCTCTAACAGAGAATCTTAGATTGTTAGATTGTTCCATGCCCTGTAACGGTTCTGCCGCCATATTACTTGCATCTGAAGAGAGTATTAAAAAATTCACAGAGACTCCTATTTGGATATCCGGCATAGGACAGAAATCCATTTCAGCTAGTTTTACAAAAAATGAAGATCTTACATCTATGAAATCTATTACGCAGTCAGCAACTAGTGCATATGACATGTCAGAAAAGAAACCTGATGATGTGGATGTTGCAGAATTACATGATGCCTTTAGCATATGTGAAATAATTGAACTTGAAGATCTTGGTTTTGCTCAAAAAGGAATGGGAGCATCATATGTCAAAAATCTATATGAAAATAATGATAGAAAGATAAATCCTAGGGGAGGGCTAATTGGAAGTGGCCACCCATTGGGTGCAACTGGAATTGCACAAACAATTGAGATATTTCAACAATTGCAAGGTAAAGCAAAAAAGAGACAAGTTGACGGCGCAAAAACTGGTCTAGTTCACAACATGTCTGCCGCTGGTACCTCCTCAACAGTGTTGATATTAGAATCATGAATAAATTTGAACAAGAATTAAAAAACAATAATTTTGTTTGTAGTACATGCCTAAAATGCAACAAACGAGTCTGGCCCCCAAGTGATTTTTGTAATTCATGTTTTGGAAATGTGGTATGGAAGAAGGTGGAAAAAACTGCCAAACTCATAGAATTCTCTCATAACAATGGTGAATTTTTCGGTATAGCTGAATTTGAAGGCAATATTAGAATAATGGGCAGGATAAAAAATGCCACAAATTTGAAAGTAGGTCAGTCTTTAACATTGGTAAAATGTGATTATGATGGTAAAGAGATATTCATTTTAAATCCCAGTGCCTGAATATCTATCTGTTTTGTATTCCCTTGGTTTTTCTTTCTTGAAAATTCTAAGATGATCAATTGCCCCAAATGCAAACATTATGTATGACCACATGAGGACAATGTCTACTGGGTGACCAGTATAGTATGTATTGTTAAAAGTAGTAAATTGAAATCCTAGATCCCCTACTGTGAAAAAAATAATTCCTATACAGACAAGTGACCAAGTAAAATTCACTTCTCCTCTGAAAAAAAGAGATACACCAATTAATGAAGGTACCAAAATAATTGCATCCCCGACTGGATATGCCGTAGATAATATGTTTTCTAGTGCTGTAACTTTTGGGTCATATGAATCTGAGATGTAAATAATTGGAATTACCACACTTGCCGAAATGATAATGGCAGTTACTACCATTTTTTTTGATATAGCTTTTCTAATTGGCTTTAAATAATACACAAGAAAGCCAAAAAATAACGGATATCCTATTAGGTAAAATACGTCAGCTATGGACGGAAATGGATTTTCATTATACACTAGTTCAAATACTGTCCATAATGTCTCAGCTAAAAACCATGTTACGGCTGCCCCTAGGAAAAATAACCACGCCTTGCCATGACTTCCAACCGTTCCGAACCTTGATACCATCATAGCTGCAGATGCAACAAAAATTCCGGTGACTGGGATGTAAATTATATCAGTCACTATTTTTACTACTTCTTTACCCAATGACGTGGCTACCAATATGGCAAGTCCGGTACCAATCAGGGCAAGTAGTAGGGGGGTGTGTAAATCGTTCCGTTTTTGGGTTGCCAACATGGTGTTATCTTCCTATTGTTTGAACCAATGTTCTTATTCCGCTATCGTCTAAATTATCGACAAGTTCGGCTCTGATATTCTGTACAATACTTTTACACGAATTGCCAAAAATAGACTTTAAGACACTTTCTAGGTATTCTGGATGATCATAGCAATCTGGAATGTAGCATTTGTAATCTTTTTCAAGTTTTTTTGAAACTTTCTCATAAACAGGCTTGCCCATTCCAAGGAGCACTTTCTCTATTGAAAATGTGGCCAATGCTTTCATGAGTTCTTTTTTATCAAAATCCATTATCAAAGACACTCTCCAGGGATTACATGGCAATGGATATTTCTACTAGTAAAATAATTTTCTAAATTAATTTGAATCATCTTTTTTTACCTTGAGATATTTAGAGTTTGACCAAATGTATGTAAACAATAATTTTAACGTGTATACCATAGAATAAGAGTCAGTCCACATTGCCAAGACATTTTGTGATGCTTCACCTGTATTTTTCATAAATAAAATTGCCTGATCATCATCCTTTATGATAAAACACAAATCTTCCTTAACCTTTAGAGGCATTCTTTTTACTTTATCTATCAATTCGCCTTCAAAAATGTATGATGTCTTGTCTGATGAAGATGAAACAAGCTGTACTTCAGCCCTGGAATCTGCCATCCATTCAAGATATCCTGAATGATAAAATTTCATAAAATCTTTTTCAGAAGCAAGTACCTGAATAGTATCTTTTGAATTGATCAACATTTCTTTTATCTTACCAGTCATCTGATTAACTCCTTGCAATATCTGGAATCTTCCATCTTTGATTTCCTCTTTGTTTATTTTAAAACTTGGAAGAGCATCCCAGAGTTCTACTAATCCTTTTTCCTGACTCTCTAGGTTTCTTACACGTTCTTTTTCAGCATTTATCAAAGCGCCTATGGCTTTGTCAAGGGGAAGGGCAGTAAATTTGATTGGATGCTGAAATGTTGCAGAAACAATGCCTTTATTTTGTAAGTTTGTCAATAGGTGATACGTTTCAGTCCTTGGAACTTTTAGGGCCTTGCTAACCTGTGTTGCAGTGCTTGAACCGTATTTCTCTAGATAAAGAAAAACCTTTGACTGATTTTGTGTTAATCCGAATTTGGATAATTCATTTTTAATCCTATCAAACACCATTTCATGATCATAAGGCATTGTATTTGAGAGGGAATCAAAAGACGTGATATGTGAAACATCGGTTGTCATATTACAATATGAATAACTAGATCACCTTTAGATTCCTGTGTGTAATCGGATATTACACCTTGAGTGAAACTATCTAATGATGCTAATTCAGTTCATCTGTAAGAGAAAGGAACTTGTTTGTAATGTTGTAAAATGCCTGTCGTTCTCTTTGTGTCATATTTCTAGCATTTTCTCCAGCAATGGTTCCAATCATAATTCTTGTGAGTTCTACTACATTTGGCATGGTTTGAAATTCTTTTGTAGGTAAAACAGGTTCTTTGGAATTCAAAATTAGGTTATTTTTTTTGCATTCCAATACGCTTGCTCCAATAGAGTAACTTGTTTGTTGATTCATATTTTGTATTATTCTCAAATGGATAAAAGGCTGTTCTACCAAGTTTGGGAACACTAATCTTACATATGTTGGATTGTGTAACATTTTGAGATTACAGATATGATAAGATCTTTTCTGTGAAAAAAATTATTTGTTATAAACTTTTT
>JBGPGB010000138.1:0-5102 GCA_041483595.1 Nitrosotalea sp. | reverse complement strand
GTAATACCGGCCATTATCGCATTTATGGTAATTTCTGTTAGAGATAAATGAGTTTTTGCACCTTGCGACATTTCTTTGAGGATGCCACGAGCAAGGGTATCGGAAATATTAAGACTGAGTTCATGCGAATCCATGTCTAAGTTTTTTTCATCATACTTGAAATCATCTCCAAGGTCTTGCATGTGAAGTATGGGCATTATTTTAAGAAGTGATTGCCTGGAAAACAACGAATCAACGCTTCCTGGCTTGCTAAACCTGTAAATTTTACCAATGGTTCCGGCTTGGACACTGAGAATGTTTGGAAGCGTAAGCAATGTGCGCAATGTTGCCATCACACTTAACTTTTTGAGATAGTTTGGCATGTGATAACTGGTTCCGCCAACATGTTGATTTGCCCCTTCTTGCTGATTAAGAATAATGGCAAATGTATTTCTCATGTGAGGGTCCAGATCAAAATCCAGAAACTCTCCAGCTTCTTTGATGATTTTCACGCCAACATCTGTGATGTTTTTGTTGTAATCGTCCAAAGCATTGCTCATGGCATTTCACCTGTATTTCCTAAACCAAATAGTGGTCGATATCATATTTTACCATAATCTCAGTTAACTTTTCAATGCCAGTTTTTGCTTCCCATCCGAATGTTTTTTTTGCCTTTTGAGATGATCCAAGCAGCAAATCTACCTCTGATGGACGATAAAATTTAGGATTGATTCTGACTAAAAGATTTCCAGTCTTTGCGTTATATCCTTTTTCATTCACTCCTTCACCATCCCAAACTATTTCCATATCAATGTGTCTAAACGCTGATTCAACGAAAGACCTAACACTTGTTGTCCGTCCAGTTGATAAAATATAAGTATCAGGAGTTGATTGTTGCATCATCTGAAACATACCTTCACAATACTCTTTAGCGTATCCCCAATCTCTCATAGAATCAAGATTGCCTAATTCCAGTATTGTTGCAAAGTCATTACCGGGCATACAAGATCGGTGAGCAACATTCATAGTAATCTTTCGTGTAACAAATTCTGGACCACGCAACTCGCTTTCGTGATTAAATAATATTCCAGAACAGCAAAACATTTTATAACTTTCACGATAATTAACTGTCATCCAATGAGATGCCAGTTTAGCTATTCCATATGGAGAACGTGGATAGAATGGACAAGTTTCATCATATGGCAATAAGTCTTTATCCACTTTGCCAAACATTTCACTGGAACTTGCCTGATAAAACTTGGTTTCTGGTGATAATGTTTTTAGAATATCCAAAATGTAAGCAACTCCCATCAAATCCATCTGATATGTCGAAATAGGTTGCTTAAATGAGATTCCGACAAATGATTGTGCTGCTAAGTTATAAAACTCATCTGGCTTTATGTCTTTAACAATGTTGAAAATATTGGAATAATCAAGCAAATCAAAATCAACAAACTCTATCTTGGCGGTAATGCCCAAGTAATTTAATCTGTCAAAGTTGCGAATAGAATTTCTTCTAATGCCTCCATAAACTTTATATCCATTGTCTAAAAGACATTTCGATAACCATGCACCATCTTGCCCCGAAATTCCACTAACAAAAGCCTTTTTCATTGTAATCTTTTCTCCAATTCTTTTGTAATCGCATTCCTTAAATTATGATAATAAATATGCTTATAAGACCTTTCAAAATAATCCTTGGCTTTTTTCTTTTGTTTGCCTTTTATAGTTCTAAGTCTTGTAGCCTTGATTGGAACTAAATGAGTAACATTATCGCATAAATCATAAAAATTTACTGGGTGATGCCCATGCCAAATGCCCAAAGCTGGTGTCTTAGTACAACCTGCTGTATGAAGTGGACCGGAATCCACACCAATGTAAAGTTTAGCTTTACTTATAAGTGCAGCTATAGTTCCAGCACTAGACAATTTCTCACCCTTCCAAATTGGGTTATCTACATCTGGATTGAATATAGTTTTATTATCTGGCAATGGTGATTCCTTCTTCCAGTCTAATATTACAGGCGTGAATCCAAACTTAATAATTTTATTGCATATGAACTCTGCATCTTTATGAGTTAAACTTTTTGCATGTTTAAGAGTTTTAGCAATATAGTGAACTATAATGAATGGCTTTGGTAAAGTGGAAATATAATTAGAAGCTAGAGTTTCTTCTTCTTGGGTTATGGTAACATTATACCCTTTATAAAGGTCTTCAATTGGTTCTACGTGAAAATAGTTTTGTAAGAATCTTGTTGGTTTAGAAGAAGGGAGATTGATGCTGCAAAACTCTGGTGGTGGCCAATCAATATCTAATAAATTATCGTATTCTCTGTAGTCGTATTTGTCTTGTTTTCTTATAAAGATATTCTTAGCAAAGCCTTTAAAATAAGATTCTTTTCCTTTGCCAACCTCCATGTCTATAGACCAATCAGGGAAATAATGTTTTATATGTTTTGTTACAATAGTAAATTGGGCATTGTCCCCCAACCCGTGCCTCATTCTCAATAACACTCTCATATTATTTTTTGATGTTTCTTATTTCATCAAATCTTCCTTCTAATGCTAAGTTAATTACTTTCTCTCCCAGCTTCTTACTTATAGTGTGGTTTTTTGGATATTTACCACAGTGCTTATCTTTTAGTTGAGGAACAAGAGATTCTAGTGTTGATTTAAAAGTCAGATAACATTTTGGACAACCAACTCTACCAACCTCTAATACATATTGCAGCGAAGTTCCACACTCACATTTAGTATACTTTGATTGGCTTTTAGTTTGGAATTGTTGTTTTAAATCAGCTAGTAATTTCTCATAGTTCATTATAACATCCCTGGAAGGACACCATTACCAAAACTACTGCCACCAATTTTGAATGGCCTAATTCCCAAACCATGCTTTCCATGATTAGCTCCCAGTAATACATCTTCCCAAAAATCGGGAAATCTAGATGTTGAAGAGTCAGAATGATAGATGGTAGGTACGTGTAGCTTTTTCTCTTTAGCTATGATTGTAGGAAGAGTTTTTTCATCAGTCAATAGAGTATTTCCCTCAAAGATAAGTTGTATCTGAGTTTTAACCCTAATTGGCTTAATGTCTTCAATAATATTTACACGACATCCTCTTCGTTCTCCGTGCAGGCTTGGTATTTCATATTTTGCAGGAACACCAAGAAGGTCAGGTCTTTCTTTTTCCCAAAATTGAAGATTGTAGTTTCTCTGGTCAATACGATAATCATTATTGAACAATTCAAAAAATTCAGCAGCGCCATCAGGGCCGCAATTATGAATAAGATCATAGGTCAACAAGATAGCAATAGACATCCAATAATTTGCAGAATAGTAAGGCTGTCTTTGGAATTTGCTGGCAATTTTTTTTGCCCACTCTGATCCTATGCGAAAATGAACTTCTAATGGATAACAAATTCCGTGGAGTTGATTGTGATAATGTTTTTGGAAATCCAACATGTTCTGGAAGTGGTGGCGAGCAATTTTGTGCGAGCGCCCGAAGATAGCCCATGCTACAGGGCTTACACACTGACTACCAGCTAAAATTGTTTGGTCTTTTGCTATGCAGTGAAAAATTCTTGAAAGCATCAACATGGATGTTTCTGCATACTCTATCCAATGTTTATGCTTACGATACTCAAGAGGCGTACCATCATTCACCAAGTTTTCAAAATACCACTTGAGCCATTTGATCTTTTTTGCGATAATGACTGGCACATAGTATTTGTGGACCTCATAGATTTCACCCGTACCTTCGATATGTTCATAGTGAAGTTTGGTCGTGAAACCTCTTTCAAATGCTTCTTTAGCATTTTTCTGGTAATATGATAATTGTGAGTTTTGGTACATAGATAACCCCGTTAACTAACTTAATAAGCAGAGGTAAAATATGTCAAGAATTTTGGTCACAGGCGGCACAGGTTTTATCGGAAGTCAATTGGTTAAAAAACTCATTGCAGATGGTAACGATGTCATTATAACAGGAAAAGGCACAGAACAAAAGACCAAAATCCCATGTATTTCGTATTCTTTTCACGATCTAAACTGGAGCGAAATACATCCAATCGACATTATTTTTCATCAAGCAGCAATCAGCGACACTACCCACAAACCAGAAGAAGATTACCATAAAGTAAATGTGGAACAAAATCAAATATTATTTAATGATGCTGTAAACCACGGATGTAAAAAAATTGTTTATGCTTCATCTTGCGCTGTTTACGGAGATGTTGGCAATTACAAAGATAAGTATTATGACTTGGTGCTTCCAGGTGAAAAGCCAAAAGACAGAAAACCTTTTAGTGAAGATGACGCAACCATCAATACGCCACTTAACGCCTATGGAAAATCCAAAATATTATTCGATCAATGGGCTATGGAGTTCGGCAAGAAGGAAGGCATTACGGTTGTTGGATTAAGATATAGTAATGTTTACGGTCCTGGTGAAACACATAAAGGAAAAAGCTCTTCGATGGTTTGGCAACTTATCCAACAGATGATAATAGGGAAACCTAAATTGTTTAAGTGGGGTGAGCAAAGAAGAGATTTTGTTTATATCGACGATGTTGTAAAAGCTAATACATTAGCTGCAAAACTAACAGAAAGTAATGTATTCAATGTTGGAAGTGGAATTGCAAGTGGTTTTAATTTTATAGTGAAAACAATTAATGAGGCATTAAAGACAAAACACAGTATTGAATACATTGAAAATCCATACAAAGATGTATACCAAGATTTTACTCAATGTGACTTAACAAGAGCTAACAAGATTCTTAAATATTATCCAGACTATAACATTGTGAAGGGCGTTAAAGAATACCTTAAAAATTGTCCACCTAGTGTTTTGTACGGGGTGTAATATCTGCTGAATGATGAGACTTATTAGAAATTAATACAGAATCTCCAAGTATGTTAAAGCCAAATATTACGTGCTTGCTTTTTGCATTTTCAGATATTGTTCTTTTAAACCAAATTGGCATTATGTCATTTGGATAAAAGTCGCCTATTCTTAGTGGATCATTGCTAGAAGTTTTATAGAATTTAACTCCATTCGGCTGATTGTTATCAAAGCCTATATTTGGAGCAATTGTATTGATGGGTCCACCTTCTTGAACTCTC
>JBGPGB010000137.1:0-5103 GCA_041483595.1 Nitrosotalea sp. | reverse complement strand
GAAATTCAGGACCCATAGCTGTCATGTTAATGGAACACGAAGTGACCCGAAAGATAGCAACAAGAATGCAAGCCTCATCAAAGACATACCTAAAGAGTGGTGATGCCACTCAGATAATAGTAGACATGCAAGAATACATCAATCATGTTGTACAACACATATGGAAGGAAAATAATAGATTATTCGAGATGGCTGAGATGGCTCTAAGAAATGATGTCGAGCAAGTCAACAAGAGCCTCCTTGATGTTGAGAATACGAAACTCAAAGAGATAGGTAAGACAAGAGAATACTATGAAAGATTTGCAGAGGAACTTGTAAAGCAATTTCCATCTAAGGAATAGTCCAAAAATTATTAAGAATATATACCAAAGAACTTTTTTAGCATATAATTGTGAGGAAAATATGGAAGCAGTAAAACAACAAACAGAAACTTTTCACATAAAAAGATGGAGGATTAAACTTTGATTGTAAAGACTGGCTACAAGGTAAAGGTCGAGTACACAGGAACTCTTGATGATGGAACTGTTTTTGATAGTTCAGTCGAACATGGAAACCTTTTAGAATTTGAAGTTGGTGGTGGTCAAGTCATAAAGGGATTTGATGTTGCTATTCTAGGAATGAGTGAAGGCGAAGAAAAACAATTCAGTATTTCTCCAGATGATGCATATGGAGAACATGATCCAACTCTGATTCAAAAGGTACCAATAGAGATATTTCCCCAAGAGGCTGAACTTGTACCTGGTTTATTGTTTGAGGCAGGACTTCCTACAGGAGAAAAGGTACCCGCAATGATAAAGGAAATAGAAGGAGGAATTGTATCAGTAGACTTAAACCATCCTCTTGCAGGAAAGAGATTGAATTTCAAGATAAAATTATCTGTGATAGCAACTTCATAATTTTCTTTTATTCAGGTAGAATCGATACTTTTCATTTTAGAAAATTAACTAAAATTTTTCTCTACCAATAAAAACTGGAAACTCGTTTTAAATTTAGATCGCTTAAAAAATCAAGGTTTATGTGTGATAAGAAAAAACTGAAGCTCGAAGGTTACAAAAAATGGATAATTCAGATATTCATATTATTTACGTTCTCCTTGACGGCATAGGTGACTTGCCACATCCAGACCTGAAAGGTTCAACACCCCTAAGTTATGCAAAAACGCCCAATCTTGACAGACTTGCGAGAAATGGTTCCATAGGTGAAGTGATTTCGGTCGGTAAAGGCATAGCACCTCAATCAGATATCGCAGTTTTCAATATGCTGGGATATAGATTTGAAAATACACAATATGTTGGAAGGGGGGTAATTGAGGCAATTGGGGTTGGAGTCGATTTTAAAAGTGGTGACCTTGCACTCCGCGGAAATTTTGCTACTATAAACGACGAGAGAATTATCACAGACCGAAGAGCTGGAAGAAAGATAGAAAAGGAAGACGCAGTTGCAATTGCTCGCGAAATAGAAGAAAAACTCAAGTTTTCAAATCCTAAAGCATCAGTTGTTGTAGCTCCTACAATTGGACACAGATTAATTGTAAGAATAAGATGTGATGGAGTATTTTTAACACCAGATATTAGTAATACAGATCCTGCTTATGCAAGAATAGATGGTATGGGAGTTGCCAAGGCTGTGGGGGACTACATGAAGATAGAGAGATCATTGCCCTTAAACGAATCTGAGGGTGCAAAGCTTTCTGCAACACTTGTAAATGAGTTCACAGATAAATCTCTTCAAATTATGAAAGACAGTTTAACAAATAGGAACAGAAAAGAACAGGGTAAAAAATTGTTAAATTCCATCCTATTACGTGATGCTGGAAATAAATTTCCAGATGTTGTTCCAATAAACAAGTTACATGAGATGCAGTTTTCGTGTATAGTTGATATGCCAGTAGAGATAGGAATTGCAAATGTTTTGAATATGAGAACATTTAGTGCTGGGGGTTTGACAGATTATGAAGAAAAGGCACGCGTTGCAGCCAAAGCAATGCAGACACAAAATGCAATTTATGTCCATATCAAAGGACCAGATGAATTTGGCCACGACGGGGATGCAATAGGAAAAATGGAAAACATAGAGGAGATAGACAAAAGATTTTTTGGGACACTATTAGACAACATAGACACATCAAAAGTGACAGTTATCATATCAGGAGATCATTCTACACCTTGCATAAACAAAAGTCATAGTGATGATCCAGTTCCTGTTTTAGTTTCAGGTAATTCTATCAAAAAAGATGGCACTACAAGATTCACAGAAGATCAGGCAAAGAAAGGTAGCATAGGACTCATCATGGGAGCTGATGTCCTCAAGACAGCAATAAAGAGGATTAAATCATAAATGGACCTATCTTTTTAGAAGAGATTATTTTTTCTACTATTTTCCGAAACTGATCTATATCAAAGTCGTTATACCTGCCAGAGACGTTTGAGAGTTTTTCCATAGCACGTTTCATGATTGAAAGACATATTTCGTTTTCATATTTTTGATAATGAACTAGTGCTGCAGCAACAAGGATTATTCCTTGAACAAGATCTTTTTCTCCTTTATGTGTTTTTTTCCAAACACCCTCAAGAACTTCATGACATTCCCAATATCTTTCATCGTTAAAGTACTGCTTTGCTCTTTTTAGAGCCTCGCCTTTTTCGATTTTTTCTTCTACAACATATCTTGCATCATAAAAAGTTCCAATTGATTCAAAATTCTTTACAACCGTATCTAGTTCTTCTTTTTTAACAGATACATCAAATTCCAAATATTTTGTTGAGACTCTCATATCTCGTACAATCACATCCATCTCAGAAGTTAGTTGATCCGCTTTTGCAAGCAACATCCTAGCATCAGTTGGAACATACCCAGAATTTTTCAGATGAACCATGAATCTGTCCACAGATTTTGAATAGTATGATTTCATAAATTTGTTATCTTGAGACAGTTAAGATTTATATGAACTATTAAAAGGACTTGGATTACATGTCCATGATTGAAGTTACACGAGATGTGAAGAATCCTTTACTTTCAAGAAGGGAAATTACTTGTAATTTCAAAGGGCTTTCTGGCAGACTCAAGAAACTAGAAGCAGTTGACATGATCTCAAAAAAATTCAATTTAGAAGGAAAAATTGTAATACCTATGCTTTTGAAAAATGAAACTGGAAGACCTGTAGTATCAGGAAGTTTCTACATATATGAGGATGAAAAACTTGCTAAAGAACACCTAAAGACTGCAATTTTTTCCAGAATTGAAAAGGCAAAGGGTGTGGCTACAAAAGCAGAAGGTGAAGCCCCAACTGAGCAAACCCAAGCACCAAAGGAAGAGAGTAAGTAATGGCTGGCAAGAAAGGCTCGAGTCCATTAGTTTACAAATATTACAAAGTTTCGGGAGGAAAAGTAGAAAGAATAAAGAAAGAGTGTTCAAGATGTGGTAAGGGTGTATTCATGTCTAACCACAAAAATAGGCGCAGTTGCGGCAAGTGTGGATTTACAGAGTTTGTTCAGTGATTAGTACAATTTCTTCTTTCTAAGACGAGAGGCTTTCTGTTCTATTTGAACCAATTTTTGTAAAAGATTTGGACTTATTGTAGTGTTTGCAATCACCGTTGCCGGAATCTTGGCTATGTTTGTATCCATTGAGATATTTATCGTTGGAAGTTTCTTTTCTATCCATAATTTCAATACTTTATCCTCCAATTTATAATCTCTAAATCCTTCCGGAAATTTTTTAGTTATATGAGACAGTAAGGTTTTATCATCAAATACTGCACGTGGTTCAAAAAGTCTAGTAGAATCTGAGTAGCTGCTCTCAAAAAGATTTCCACTTATCTCATCTGAAACAATATCCATTTTTGATATGCGTCTAATCAATTCTAAATAATGTAGAAATTCATGTGCCAAAATAGCATGAACTGTGCCCTTAAGACCATAGGCCACAAGTGGTGCAGTGATCTGAATTATGACACTTAACTTGTCATTAGAGACAACTGGAATTGTTCTTGCAAACAATATTCCATAATCAAAAGAACCCGAGGATGGATGAGATACTATGACGGATGGTTCTACATATGCAATTGGAAAATCAATTCTCGATGCCTTTTCTATCCTTTGAATTCCAGATAGAGTTACTTCAAATTTTTTTACTATCAACGAGTGAATTTTATCAGGAATTAGTCCATTTTTGTGAGCTTCGTGTACCCTAAGTAAAGGATCCAATCGAACAAGATTGAATTTGACTATAATAAAAGCTTGACATAAAAAGATAAATTTCAGATAGTTTTGATTTTGTTAAGAGATTCACCTTGCCTTCTGTATAATCACTTAAAAAATTCAATTGCTAAGCACTATTTTGTGAAAATCAAATGTTGTACATTTGCAGGTATCCTCAAGTAACATGCTTATGTTTGGCTCAATACTTGTACCAGTGACAAATCTCTTAAGTGGTATTCCACCATCGCACTCTACAAGAATAGTAAATGACCGGCGGTCTATTTTTTTTACCTTTACATCATAGATTCTTTTCTGGTTTTTCCAAGTTAAATTTTCATTTATTGAAACAGACCTGTCTTTTAGACCTTCCAATACATTCAATGCCGCAGGATCGAGATCTTTTTCTGTTGATATTTCTAACAAGATCTTTGTTCTAAATTTAATTTGGTCAGTAGGAATCTTTGAAGCTGTTCGTAAATTTAGAATTGAGATACCTTCAAGTATGATCTTTTTGGGTAAAGTAATTTTTCTTTTGTGCGGATTTGTCAATTTGACAAAGAATGGTCGTCCATTTCCCAGAACAAGACTAGATTCATCCTCACCTCCAATCCAAGTTATCTTGGCTTGTTGAGCACCAAATTTTTCAAACAAGAACTTGGCAATCTTACCTTCTACACTATTAAACTCTGAGATGCCATGAAAGTTACATATGAAACATCCCTTTCCATCACACCTTTTACAAGATTCCTGTTTTTGTGGGATTCCCCTTGTCTCTTTTGTATACCTCCCTTGTAGTATCAGTGCTTTGGGTTTTACCTCACACTGATCTTTTTTGAAATCAATTGTGAAAACAATGTCTGGATTATGATAATCAACTTTAGTTTTTGTCTTTTTTCCAAATTGT
>JBGPGB010000136.1:0-5163 GCA_041483595.1 Nitrosotalea sp. | reverse complement strand
TCATTTCCTCCTGCTAATTATGATTTAGGAAAATTTGATTTAAGTTACACATTCAAAGAATCAGGAAATCATTTAATCAGAGCTGATCTCTTTGATCTTAAGAAAGGTGGAGTTTTATCATATACATTCAATGTCGGAGTTTTAAATTTCTACATGAGTTTGTTTACCTATTTGATAATAGCAGGATTAGCAGGTGCTGCAGGTATTCTCATTGCCATAATCGTATTTCAAAGAAAACTTTGGACAAGGAAAAGATAGGGCGTGGTCCTTCAGTGCAGAACACTTGGAGATTACCTCCGTTGAATCAAGACGCCATTGCGCTGATTCGGAATAGATTTCTGCCGGACCACGCATCGTCAAGCCATAGATTGTGACTTCACGATCACATGTATAGTATAATTTTAAAATATTTAAGAATTTGTGTTAAAAAATACATTTATGTTATACATATATAAAAAAAAATCTTCAAAATTTCATGTTTTTACAATAATTATTATCTCAGCATATCCCAAAATCTGGAAAAACGAAACAGTCCTATCCAACCAGAAATAAAAGATGTAAGCGATAATGCAAATAACAGATACCAATCTCTTTTACGATGTGCAAGATCAAGATTTAGGAAGATAAATGCACCTAGCCCTATAAGACCAAAAAAAAGTATCAGCCTGCCAATTCTTTTTAAATTCATTTGTTCATACGAGCTGGAAAGTTGAATATAAAATAGATCTACTTTCTCAGATGATTTTTAATATCAAAATGTAACAAGAAATTCTAGTAAATCTGAAAGGATTAGACAATTCCACACTTTTCATAATATTGTTGATGATAGTCTTCTGCCTTGTAGAATTCAGTTGCAAGTACTATTTCAGTTACTATTTTTTTTCCATATTTTCCTGATTTTTCAAGATTCTCTTTTGATTGTCTTGCTTCTCTTTCCTGATCTGGAGTATGATAAAAAACAGCTGACCTGTACTGGGTTCCAACATCTGGGCCCTGTCTGTTCATGGTCGTAGGATCATGATTTTTCCAGAATATATCTAAAATCTCACCATATGAGATCTTGGAAGGATCATACTCAACTTGAACAACCTCTGCATGTCCAGTCGTATCAGTGCAAACATCCTCATAGGTTGGATTTTTCATCTTACCACCCATGTAACCCACATTTGTTGATGCGATTCCCTCTTTTCTAAAGTCGCGCTCTATACACCAAAAGCATCCGGCTCCAAATGTAGCTTTCATTAGCATGATATCACTTTACTTGAATTAATTTCTATCGAGATATCAGATAAAGAGATTTTGAGACATCTTGATCAGATGCCTTATTGTCTACCCAGAGGCATAGTGTTGTTCTGTCAGGTGTTAGACCGGTATTTGCAGAATCATCCTGAATAGACATCACGCCATTTGAGACAAGATATTTCAAAGAAGAATGTAATTGGTTATCATCTATAAATCCGCCACACCAAAATCCGACGGTTTTCTTTGTCCATAAAGGAATTTGATTCTGATTTTCTACTACGTTGACTACAAATGACTTTATTACAGAATTTCCATTTTGATCTTTAGCAGCACAAGTAACTGTCGTTTTTCCCATCATAAAAAAAGAGCCAGATGGTGGATCACATATTGGAGACTTGAAACCGTATAACACACTTGAATTTACGTAATTAACATTTGTTCCTATAGAATTAGTTGATCTCACAGTTATGAGTGGTGGAACCAAGTGTGAAATAGTATTTTGACTGACAATACCACCCGTAGAGCCAACTGTTACATAGACACTGGAAGGATAGGCATGATCATTGAATCTAAATTCAAGCGTGGACCCCATTTCTATTGGGAATCCATTAACTTCTCTTGGTAGTTTGATAGAGACCTCAAATGTATCAGTATTAGGACCTGTTTCTCTCAGAGAATAAGGATTGGTTTGAAATGCAGAATCTGCCAATGTAGTTTGGATTCCGCCGTCATGAAATTCGACCATATCAAGCGGAATATCATCAGGATGAAACGAATCTAAATTATAATCTGGAGCATAAATTCTCAGTTTGAAATAATTGCCAAGTCTAACATGGGATGCAGAACTAGACACGGGGATTGAAGGAACACTTGTAAGAACTTTGGACTGGGTAAGGGTGGTTGGATTTCCCGAGTAATCTGCACTTTGATGATATGTCATGACAACAACATCGCCATTTTTCAATGGTTTCCCATTAACAGAATCTGGCAATGTAAGCTGGACCTGAAAAGTACCAGTATCTATTCCAGTTTCCACCATTTCACTTGGTCCTGCTACTGGCACTCCATTTATTGTAAAATCAACAAGGCCTGCAGTTGAAATAGTCATTACTGCGCGATGACTAGTTGATAGATTTCCATCAGAAATATAAAAAGTCAATATTGTTCCCGGTGTTGCTGGTTCCGCATAACAAAGAGAAAGAGGCAACAGAAGAGATATGATAAAAAGTCCTTTTTTATTAAAAGTGTTCAAGATTTACCTCTACTAGATGATTTAATTTCACTTATAGCCGTTTCAGAATTTTTAATTATAGTCTTTAGAATATTTCTTATTAGGTCAATTTCGCTTTCCGATACACCATTGTAAATCGTCTTTCTCAATTGGAGTATAATCATTATGATGGAATCCACAGTAGCTTCGGATTGTTTTGTGAGAAATATTCTGTTGACTCTCCTATCCTTTGAATCTGCTTTTCTTTCTACCATACCATTTTGTTCCATTTTATCTATTACAGGTACAAGAGTACTACCATCAAGGAAGATCTTTTCAGCAAGGTCCTTTTGCGTTAGTCCATCAGTAATATTTAGTGCCAGTATGACTTTCCATTGTGCAGGGGTAAGTCCTAACTGTTTTTTTACGGCCACTTCAGCCAATCGCTCCTGGGATTTAGAGGCAAGAAAAATTAACAGACCTGCACTATTATCGAGATTCAATTTACGCATAACAGACACAATATTCAAGTGTATACAAATCATTTGTGTACCAATAGATATATACCATTAGGTGAATTATAGCTAAATGAATTCCCACACTGTCAAAGGATATCTAATCCTTGGGATGATAATCATAGTCTTAACAGCTGGAGCCGATTCAAAAAATCTGGCTTTTGCTACAACCCAGAATCAATTGGATTCCCATACAATTACAGGAAAAGATTTGAATAACAATCCCCTTGTTGCAAAGATACTAAACCAGATAGAGTATTCCAAGAAACAGGTTGCTTTACTTCAAAAAAATCAACATGATACTGAGCTTAACAATAAATTCATTGCAGAGCAAAGGATAATTGCAAAAAATCTTGAAGCGCATGCCCTTCAGATAATGCAATTAGAATCAGAAAAGAATAGTTCAAAGAATACATTTACAAGATTTGTTTCCACAGTACAAGACAACAGAACAAAGTTGGTATTTCTTGATCAATTCGATTTTACTACGAAAAGAGTAGAATCAGGACACCTTGCAATGAAAAAAATACTTGACAATGGTGGAACATATGAACAAGCCATGCAAGAATTCACAAAATATGCTGCAATAAAACGAGTAGAAATGATCGAACTTAACAAGAATCTCAACATAAAATACGGTCTTGCTGATTTAAAAACCCAATCAAACTTTAACAGCAATGGAATGCTACCTGACGATTACATCAAGGTTCCAGATACAGTATTAAACCATGGAAGATCGTGATTTAAAATCATCCTTCAAAATTCTTTTTATCTCTCTAGTAGTCATTACAATTTTTTCAGTTTTTCCATCATCTTATGCTGACAGGGTCATTACATTGCAAAAGATTTCAGATGTCACAAAAGATTCGTTACTCAGTACCATATCTGACGTGTCAAGATACCCTCAGATATTTCCTGACAATGTCAAGTCTATAAGAATATTAGACAACAGTACAAAACTTGTAGAGATGAATGCCGGGATAAATGGTATGTTTTTTGATACTCAAGCAACGTGTAAGACGGACACAAATGGAAATTATGTGGTTGAGGTAATTTCGGGGGACCTCAAGGGAACCACGATGACTACTAAATTAGAGAAAACATGGGGCTTTCATGGGCAAAAAGACGGTGGGACGATAGCAAACATAGTCTTGAATGTTAAAACATCTGGATTTCTTTCATGGATGATCGGTTTTGTCCCAGACAGTTCATTGATAGATGCACTAGGGTATGGATTTGACAAGTTCGTCCAACACATCAAGACACCCTAATTTTCAATCTTTGTGAATAAATTTTCCGACTTTGACTTTTTAATTTATTTTGACAAGTTTTGGTTTTAGTTTGGAGTTATTTTTTAAAAGTTCAAGGGCAATTGTCTTATTGCTTAACGCCATGTCAAATTTTTTGTCGATCTTTAATGCAGCATTAAAACATTTTATTGCATCCTTAAGCAAGCCAATCTCTCCCAATGACAAACCCTTGTAAGCTATTGCCATCGCATATTTTGGTTGAATCTTTAATGCTTTATTATAATAGTCAATTGCATCATGAAATTTACCAAGTGTATGTAATGCAGAGCCCTTGTTTACAAGCGCATCCATATTGTTTTTTTCTATTTCAAGAGCTAAATCATAACACTTGATAGCTTTAGTATGTTTTCCGAGGGTTTGAAGTGTAACACCCTTGTTAATCAAGGCAGTGATATTTTTTGGATCCTTGAATAAGATAAGATCATAAAATTCTAGTGCGAGAGTATATTTCCCTTCCTCACATAGTTCGTATGCTTCGTCTAGGAGTGAAGAATTCCTCATCATCTTGAGTTAAAAAGTGTAGATAATATTCTTTTAGAATATTTTATACTCAACACTTGTTGATAGATTATCAAATCTAGTAATCAAAATATACCTATAAGTTCCTGTGATCGCCATTTCGTTTTTGTTGGAAAATCAGTGTGAAAGGTGTGGAAAGATATTAGAATATACCCAATCAACACATTGTTCAGAGAAATGCCTATTTGAGGAAATAGATAACAGTCAGCCGTTTATGCTGGATGGAGGTAATGAAAAAAGTACTTCCAATAAAGCTAACAGGTAGATAGCATTTTTTGCCTACCCGAAACAGAAGAAAGATTGAGCGTCAGAAAGGTTTAATTTCTCGACAATGAAATTAAGAAATTCAAATTCATAACAATCTTTA
>JBGPGB010000135.1:0-5183 GCA_041483595.1 Nitrosotalea sp. | reverse complement strand
CTAGCGGTTAATGTATTATTATGATCACCAAAAAATTGTAGAAAATCGGTAGTTCTCTTATGAATCCCCCACACTATCTTTGCCATTAGACATCCAACTAAAACCATTACCTTAGAAAATGGTTTATCACTCTCCAAACTTGCCGACTATGGTTAGAAAGAGCTTGAGACTTCAGCTTTTAGTTAATGGTGACGATCTACAATAAAATTAGTACTATCTGATACATTAATTTTGTCAGTGGTTTTTGAGTCTATAGTAACTTTATCGTAGAAATCTAACTTGTCATTTGCAAGTATTTTATTTGAATGTACATGCTCAGCATAAGCGAGAGCAGTAAACGAGATCAGGATAACCAGAAGACCAATTATTGCATACTTGGATACCACGAATTTATTATAAAGTGTAATTTGTAATATCACTTACCTAGCTAAAGTTACAAGTAGTTAGCTATTTTTGAAAGTATCAACCAAAAGTAACAGTTCCAAGAAAAATCATACTTGTTACAAATCTGTACCGTACTAGTTAAAACAACGGGTTCAGCCTTGTGGGAGTATGGACGATACAAATTTTGTCTTAATCTTGTTGATTTGCCGTACTCGATGATATGGGTAGGTAACACAAATTACAAATTTACTCAACAATTTTTATAATCAGCCTTATCAAACGTAGATCTCTAGCAAAGTGGGATATATAATAAACCAACTAACTGTGGCCAAAATTTTGTCAATTATTGTAATAGCTATAGGTACGGCAGTGACATTTGGCTGGATTTTTGACATTGCCATCTTAAAGTCAATCTTTCCAAATTATGTAACGATGAAGTTTAGTACTAGCATCTGTTTTATCTTCAGTGGAATTACACTCTACTATATTTCAAGATTCAAGGAAGGAAAAGGATCTATTTCTCAAGTAGCCGTACCAACGTCAGGACTAGTCATTTTTCTCTTTATGGGGACATTTTTGATATCTATTTTTATCTCATTTCACACTGGCATAGAGGATATTTTTGTCAAGGAGTCAGGCAGGGTAATTGCAACAACAGTCCCTGGCACGCCATCGGTTGCCACCATGCTGAATTTTATTTTGATAATCACGTATGGAATTTTTTCAATGTCAAATTCTGTCAAACGTAGAAAGTCAGCAGTATGGTTTGGCTACCTTGTTACGGGATTTGGTTCTGTATCTCTTGTAGGCTATGTCACTAACTTGCCATCGCTTTATTATGATTATCCCGGAATAAGCAGCGCTATGGCACTTCATACAAGTGTGTTATTTGTTATGTTAGGTTCTGCAATGATTCTTTTACGTTCTTACTACCAAGAAATGAGCACTGAATCCCTCAAGATGAGAAAAAAACTAGTATCTTTATTCATAATTGCATCAATAACTCCCATTATTTTCGTAGGTGCTCTAAGCTATGGTATTACAAGACAGCCAATATCGGCAGATTCTTTTGCAGTTAGTATTTTGATAGTAGGTACAATAACTGCTATTACCATAGGGATTTTTTCTTTTTACATATCAAGATCAATAGTAACTCCCATTTTGAAGATCAAAGATGTTGTTTCACAAATATCACTTGGTCGTCTAGATCTTCAAGCAGATGAAAATTCTGCAGATGAGTTGGGAGATCTTGCTAGATCTTTCAATCAAATGACTTACAACATCAAACAAAGTGATGAGATAAAGCTTCGAAATGAAAAATTAGTTTCGATTGGAGAATTATCAGCTAGGTTGGCACATGACTTGAGAAATCCACTTTCTGTAATCAAAAGCGACGTCAACATAATAAAATTAAGAAATCCAAATATGGATGAAAAATCTCTTGAGGACTTGAACAAACTAGATAGGGCAGTTTCAAGAATGGTACATCAAATTGATGAGGTTTTAGATTATGTCAAACCCAAGCCCTTGGTTCTAAATGATTTCGCATTACTAGAAATATTGCATTCATCGTTAGAACGAATGATTACTCCTGATGGTGTGATCATTCGATTGCCAAAATATGACATAAAATTACCTTGTGATAGCGAGAAGATGGAGGTTGTTTTTGTAAACCTAATCTCCAACGCAATTCAAGCAATGAATAACAAAGGTGAAATCACTATAGATGCAATGGAAACAGAAGATCAAATCTTAATAGAAGTTAAAGACACTGGACCCGGAATTCCAGATCACCTTATTTCAAAAATATTCGACCCATTATTTACAACAAGACAGGTTGGAACAGGTCTAGGGCTAGTGAGCTGTAAAAGTATTGTTGAAAAACATGGAGGAAAAATTGAAGTGAAGAGCGAAATTGGCAGGGGCACTACTTTTATTATAAAATTACCTAAATCTAAACTTGGTCAGTAAATAGAATAGAAACTTTCCTCAGTAACGGCAGGCAAAAAAGTATTACAAAAAAAAGATCTTCCTGATGCGATTAAAAAACATCTCGGAGAAAAAATTAGAGAAAACTTGACATTTTTTCAAAAGCGGCCCAAAATAAGCCCATGTTGGTAGCTGAATCCCACCGGCCGTTGAATTTTTTTAGAACAAATGCGGAACAAAAATGATCTCAAAATAACAACTGGGTCTTACTAAATCCAAACCTGTGAAAGTCATCAGTAATCTCTAAAAGGAATATGCATGCAGCTTAAAGTTAAAAAGAATTTTTGGTTTTATGATGTCTCATTGATTTTCTATCATCAAACTCTTCTTGATTACTTTTGCTATATTTCGTATAGTTACACTACTAATTCCTGCAGCTTTTGAGATTTTATCCTGAGTTATATTCTCTTTATTTATAATTCCAGAAAGGAATATAGCTGTAGCTGCAAGCGAAACTGGATTTTTCCCTGAAGTAATACCATTTTCCTTTGATTTATACAGGATATCTAACGCGTCTCTTTTTGCTTTTTCACTTAGACCTACTGCAGTACCTATCTTCGATACAAAATCAGATGGATCGTATGATTCTATTTGCAATCCAAGCGCATTAACAAAGACTCTATAGTGTCTAGAGAGATTCTTAAACGAAATATTTCCTACATCTGCAATATCCTGTAATGTCCTCGGTACATTAGATTCCCTGCAAGCTACATACAGAGCAGATGAAATCATTCCTGATATTGTCCTTCCTTGAGTGATGTTTTTAGTCAATGCTTTTCTGTAAAGATATGAAGCTCGTTCAATTACTGCGTCAGAAATATCAAGCTTTGATTGAATTGCTCCAAGTATTACAAATGCTGATCTAAGATTTCTTTCTTCAGAACTTGATTTACTCCTATTATCCCATGTTCGCAGTCTATTGAACGTAAATTTCATATAATGCGAAATCGAGTTTCCTGATGCATCCTTGTTGGAAGTTCCAATCATAGTCGATAAACCCTTATCGTGTATGGATAGTGTTGAAGCAAGTCCTGACCTACTACTATGCTCTTCTATTGTAAACGATCGTTGTTCTGGACCATAGTCCTCTACTTTGTCATCTAGTACAGCACCGCATCTTCCACACAAGATCTCCCCACGTATGCTATCAGTTACAACTGGACCGTGGATACCATTGTTTTGTGTACATATGCTTGTAACAACATGTGACTCTAGCACCAATTCTTGCTTGTTGGGTGTACTAACTATCATTTGTATAGTTACTATATACTTGTAAGTATTTAAACAGGTAAGTATGTAGGTAGAAATTAGATTAACTTTTGGTAATCTCCATTTGCTTTGACAAATGAATTGGGACAGTTATTGTAAAATCTTTTGGGATTTCCCAAATACCTGTTCCACCGTTCGAGGTTTTCCATCCTTGAACACATCGCAGCTACAATATTTCATTGAAAAGGCAGCCATTTGCATAATTATAGGTTTTAGTGCCTTACCTTTTTCTGTTATAGAGTACTCTATTCGAATTGGAGTTTCATGATAAACATTTCTCTTAACCAATCCGCTTTTTTCCATTTCTTTTAATCTGACAGAAAGTGTCTTTGGATTGATCCCTTCAATCGAAACCAGAAATTGGTTAAATCTTGTGTGATGGAGTAGTGTCATGTTACGAAGTATGTGTATGGTGAATTTTTTACCTACAATTTTAAACGTATTATCTACTGGACAACACTTCATCTGATCTGAAATTGTTTTTAGCTCTCGTGGCATCAACTTACCAAAACCTCATCTACTTTAGAAGTAGTTACTTTCTAATTAATATACTTACCTTTCTATATTGACTATAAGAAAGTAATATGGAATGCAAATCAGGAACATGCAATATGGAAGAAGATGCAACGTGTTCATGCAATTGCTCTGAGATGGAATGCAGTGACTGTGGTTGTGGAACAGCTGATCCTGTGAAACAATCAATGGATGTGTTACACAAAGCATTTCATGATGCAATGTACCAAGTACAGGTAGAACGACTCAAAAAGAGAATAGATGCCAGTTTTGGACCTACCTTGGACAAGTCTGCGGATGCAATGATTGAAACAGCTGGTAAAATCTGGCAATCAATGTTAATGCAGGCAGAGGGCAAAAAAGAGCTTGAATCAAAGTTGCAAAGGATATTTTCAGAAACAAGTAGGAAGTAATTCCTTCCCTTCTATTTTTTGTTGGCCGTTCAAGAAATTGTCTTATTAGCATTATAAGCAAACCGATATGAAACAAGCCATAGTATCAATGAATTAATTTTTTAAATAAACTAAAAGAATGTCTAATTTGGTCTTTAGGATTCTTCTGATTTTTCCAGCTCTGCACAGAGTGTCTTATAATCATTAATTGTTTCCTTGAAAAGTAAAAAGACTCTAGTAATGTTGTTTTGAGCCATCTCAAATCGCATGGTTTTCTCAACAAGATATGATTGGTCACTTGGGTCAAGATCAGTCTTCTCCCAAATTTTCTCTATCTCATTAATCATCCTAATCAATTTATCCTCGTCTTTTTCTATTTTACCTTTGATCTTTTTTAGTAGTGCAGGATCTATCATACTTGTTTCTTACACATCTACGAAGTACCGAGTTAAAAATCAGTTAATTGCCGAAATTAGAGTCCATCATGACATTTGAGTGATTTAAACATCCTATCAGGAAATAAATTAATTTTGATATTAGTTTCTAAAACGGTTGTAAAACCAATTCTATGGGGGGAATTTTAGGTAATGATAAGAAATAACTTTTTAATGATCAAGAATCTTGTAAATGATATTT
>JBGPGB010000134.1:0-5201 GCA_041483595.1 Nitrosotalea sp. | reverse complement strand
TATAATTGCCCAGGATTTTGAAGAGGTAATTTATAAGATTGAGGGCGAAGATCTTTACCTCATTGGAACAAGTGAGCATGCAGTAGTATCAATGTATTCAGATGAGATTATTGATGGAAAAAAATTACCGCTAAGATATGCAGGAATAAGTACATGTTTTAGAAAGGAAGCAGGAGCTCATGGTAGAGACCAAAAGGGAATATTTCGAGTACATCAATTTGAAAAAGTAGAGCAGTTCGTATTTACAAGACCAGAAGATTCGTGGCATGAACATGAAAGTATGATATCAATAGCAGAAGAATTTTACCAAAAAATTGAGATACCATATAAAATTATGTTACTATCAAGTGGAGACTTGGGTAAGGTTTCTGCAAAAACCTATGATCTGGAAGCTTGGATGGCAGGACAGAAAAGCTATAGAGAGATAGTATCTTGTTCTAATTGTCTTGACTTTCAAACAAGAAGGTTGAAAATAAGATTTAGAGATAGAACTGATGAACAACCCCAGTATCTCCATTCTTTAAACAGCACTTTAGTCGCAACTACAAGAACAATGGTTGCAATAATAGAAAATTTCCAGACAAAAGATGGACATATTACCGTTCCAAAGGTATTGCAGAAGTATGTTGGCTCTAACCTAATCTAAAATGTCGTACAACTTATATTTTGGCCACAGAAGTGCATCATAGTTGGCTCGTCAAAAGACTGTAAGAGTAAAAGACAAGTGGAGAGAAAAGAAGTGGGTTACAGTATTACTGCCTACCTCATTTGATAAGAAACCTATTGCCTATATTCCAGTCACTGATGATGAGAACGCAATAGGCAGGGTAATAGAGGTTACATTACATGACATACTAAAGGGAGATCCTTCCCAACACCAATTCAAATTGTATTTCCAGATCCATAAAATAGAAGGAGATACAGCAACTACAATTTTTAAGAGATTTGAATATGCAAAGGAATTTCTCAGAAGTCTGGTAAGACGAGGTTCCTCATTGATTAGTTTTATTGCAGACTTTAAGACCAAGGACGGGTATATTTTCAGAATAAAAATAGTTGCATTAACTCAGAAGAAATTGAATACCTCAAGAAAACACGCAATCAGGTTAGTTGCTCAAGAGGTAATGTCAAAAACCATTCCAGAGATGACAATAGATCAGTTCATCCAAGCCACTGTATTTGGAAAGATAAATTCAGATGTCATGGCTGCTGTCAAGAAGATAGTTCATGTAAGACATGTGGGAATTGAAAAGGCAAAGCTCATAAGAACTGCAGAGGGTGAAATTGCCCTTCTACAAGCCTAATAGATATAGCCCAGGCATCTACATACCATAAAGTATGACACATCAGTTTGAAGTAACAGCTGAATTAATCATACATGCCACCGAGGATAATAAAAAAATCTTTGAACCTATCTTTGAATTATTCCAAATAAAAGAAGACGAATTTGCCATAGAAAAAACTCTTGGACATTATGGAAACACAATATTACTTGTCAAGATATCACTTGCAAAAAAGCGTGCAGAAGAATTTGTCAAGAAGCTAGCCTCCAAAATCTCAAAGACCCAGAGGGATGAGTTGATAGAAAATATGGATATGCATTTAGAGGACACTTCACTTTTTTTAAGAATAGGTAAGAACGAGCTTGTAAGCAAGGAAATTAGCCTGCAACAAAATAATGCAATAAAGATCAAAATTAAAATGCCAATCTACAAAAAAGACCAAATTTCAAAAAAATATATAGAATTACTTACGGTTTGAATAAAATCTACGGTCTAGCATGGTTTAATAATATTTATCAGCCTAACAGAAAAGGGAATGAGGTAATATTTTTGCCGCTCCAGTCTGAGCATCTGCTGTGAGGAAGCCGCGACGAACCGACCCAAAAAACCCTTTGTCTATTTTCATACGGTTCTTTTAAATAGAGTGGATCCTGTTTTTTCGCTGTGAAAACAGATTACGATATCATAGTAGCAGGTGGAGGCCTTGCAGGAATGATTTCTGCCCAGTCAGCTGCATATTACTCTAAACAAAAATTATCAATTCTAATAATAGATAGAAATCCCGAACTTACAATTGGCAAAAAGACAATCAATGGTTGGGTTTGTGGAGATGCCGTTGGAAAGAACACTGTAGATTACATGACTGAGAGGATAAAGATTTCATGGGGCAACCCTGAGATCGAGCATCCAGTAAAGGGAGTAATGGCATTTTCCCCAGATAGAGAAACCTCTATTCCCTTTGATGGCGAGGGTTACATGCTAAACAGACAACAACTTCCTCAACGCCAGCTTCGTGATGCAAAGAAGGCAGGAATTAACATCCAGTATTCTGTGGCATTAAGAGGTTTGTCGTATGAAAATGGAACCGTTGTTGGAGTAGAAGGAACAAATCTAATCTCAAATGAGCCATTCAAAAAAACTGCAAAGATAGTAGTCGATGCTACCGGAGTTACTTCGATGTTAAGAAATGGCCTTTCAATAAACGCAAAGATAGAGAGGAAGATAGACCGTGATGATTTAGAATCTACTGGAAGACACATCATGAAATTTGAACAAGGTATAGATGATAAAAAAGAATTTGATCCAGATTATTGTATAATTCATCTTGACCAGGATATAGCTCCTGGAGGATATGGATGGGTATTTCCAAAAGGAGAAAACAAGGTAAACATTGGTTTAGGAGTACAACAAAAAGAGCTAATAAAAAGAAATCAAAGATTAGGAAAGCATGATGATGTAACTAAATTAATTAATGATTATGTAAAGATGAACAAGGCAATTAAGGATCCTAAATTATCAGACGACTCAATGGATTCCAATAATGTAACAGGCAATTGGCAAGTTTCTGTCAGAAGACAAAATGATTGTCTTGTTGCAAATGGTTACATGCTTGTTGGCGATTCCGCATGGATGCCAAAGCCACTTGATGCTGGAGGAATTGGTCCTGCAATAGTTGCAGCTACCATCTTAGGTAAAAATGCAGTAAGTGCAATTGAAGCAGGAGATTTTAGTGAAGCAGGTCTTTGGCAATATAACATTGATTTCATTAACGATTATGGATACAAAACAGCAGGTCTTGAGATTTTTAGACGTTTACTTCAATCGCTTACAAATGATCAGATAAACTATGGAATGAAGCACTTTTTGTCCAAGTTGGATGTGGAGGCAATTAGTAAAGGAGAACACCCTGACTTTGGAACTGTTGGAAAATTAGGCATGATGATACGGGGGGCGCTTAACAAGAAGCTGGCAGATGGACTCAGATTCACTGCACAACAGAACAAGGCATTAACAGAACACTATTACAACTTCCCCAAGAAGCCAGATGGTTTTGACGCATGGCACAAAACCTTACATCACATCTTGGATGAATCATATACAAAGATTCAAGTCTAAAAGCTTCACAAAAATTTTCAATTTAAGAAATTTTTATTGGTATTGAACCACTTCCCCATGATTCTTTTACCAAAAATGAATAATTCTTTGATGAATCAATTGAACTGTAAAAAGTCCAGTCTACAAATTTTTGACTATTTGGAATCAAAGTCAGACTACCATATACCAAAGTATTAGCAGAATACGGAATTTTATTCTGTCCATCAGTTAATACATAATTACAAGAATCTTGACGTTGACATGTCATTGTCACTTCTTTATTTCCATTGTTTTGGACTATGAAATGGATTGTGAGTATTGTCTTGCCATCATCTGACTTTTGTGATTCGCTATTTACATAATAGAAAATTACTGGTCCAATGACATAAGATGTTGATGTTTGCATAGAATTTTTAATTTTTGTATCATATTCAAGTTGTTCAAGACAAGTCTCTTTCCCTGCAGCGGTCGTATACTGATTACACCGCTCATCAGAGTTACTTTGAGTTTGATTTACGTCAGATTTTATAGTTATTATTCCTGAACTGACTAGATATTGAATTCCAAAAACAAAATCATTATCAGATATTGTTCCATTGGCCCACCAACCAGCATTATTTTTTATCCAAGAAGGAATCTTGTTTTCTTTGTTTAGTTTATCACCAGTTGACGGTATAATCATAATTTTTTTCTCGATAAGATATTGAATCCCTTTGATAAATTCAGAGTCTTGAATTTGGCCTTGTTTCCACCACTTGGCATTATTTCGTATCCAATTTGGAATCGTAGATTGTTCTGCATTTATTTGTGAAATGGTACCAGAAATCAAGACAATGCACAATCCGAGGCAGATATAATGATACGCATTATTCATTAATTAAATTGAATGTTTTTCTCAAACATTAATTCTCCCATCTAGTGCTAAAAGAGAAGACATTTTTAAATTGAGGAGAGAACTTGTATCAAATGTGCTAACAGAATCATCATTATACTTGGATTGGAACAACTCCTTTGAAGTTTTAGACAGGGCATATGCAGCTGACCTATTTGTTCTCATAATAGGTCCCAAAGGTACAGGTAAGACCACATTAGTTAGAGAATTTGCGGCAAAAAGAGGAATAAAGCTTGAATCAATTAATTTTAGTTTAAGAACACGTGAGAGTCACCTAGTAGGAGCTAAGACTTTAGAAAACGGTGCGATTGGATTTGAACAAGGAATTCTAGTCAAGTCCATGAAAGAAGGAAATATGCTTTATCTTGATGAGATAAATTCTGCAGAAGCAGATGTACTTCTTCGTCTTGATGAGGCACTAGATGACAGAAGACAAATTGTTCTAAAAGAATCTAGTGGAGAATTGATCAAAGCTGCAAAAGGATGGTTTGTTGTTGCTACTATTAATCCATTATCACATGTTGGAACAAAAGAGCTCCCACCACAATTGCTAAGTAGATTTCCTATAAGACTCCGACTAGACTACCCACCAGAAGATATAGAATTCCAGATAGTCAAGCAGTATTCATCAGTTTCTCACGAAAAAGATATCTTACAAGGAATAAAGTTGGCAAATATTTTACGACAGGCAGCTGCAGTAGAAGAGTTGTACTATTCTCCAAGCTTACGTGAAACAATAGCATTTGCAAAAATACTTGATTCAGGTATGAAAACAAGACAAGCCGCAGAGATAGTATTTGCTAATGTATACTCACAATGGGGTAATGTTGAATTCCAGAAAGTAAATGACATCATAACATCGATGTTTGGTAGTTAATGCAATCATTACATCTTAGAAGTGACACATTACTTGAGATAGCTACATTTCTTGT
>JBGPGB010000133.1:0-5219 GCA_041483595.1 Nitrosotalea sp. | reverse complement strand
TACTCCAGTCAAAACATAAACAAATTATTTGAAAAAGGATTGATGGAAAAGAAAATGAAAGATAGCGTCTCTACTGTGATAATTATTAACGAAAAAGAGGGCTGTATAATGTTTCCAAACAAGTCAGGAGATGTAGATCTTAGTGAGGGATTTTACAGTAACAGTCCTAGGTTTCAAGAATGGTGTCATGATTATTTTAATTATTGTTGGGATAAAGCAAAATCATTCCAGGAAGGTAAATTGAAAAAAGACTAGTATTGTAACTATATCATAATATTCATGGTGCACCTTAATCTCTCAGATTGACTTGACTAAAATAGAACATGTTGGTTTTTTATTGTAAGATTTGACACATCTAGACACTGTTGCCCTTACATCTTGGTCTGTTTTGACTGGAGTATGTATGCTAGTGGTAGGATTAATTTATCTGAGATTCTCTAAAAAGAGGAAAAATGAATCACCTCCATCTTGAAAAGAAAGGTCTGAGAGGACTGGCAATTGCTGAAAGTTTCAAACAAGGAAATAAAACATCACGACTTGCAGGTGTGATAATAAGACGAGACTTTATCATTGATGGATTTGTCTTTGGTAATTGCACAATAGAGGGCGACGATGCTACCGATGCTATTCTTGGCATGTACGCACGTCTTGGCCGTGATGACATTAACTTCATCATGATATCTGGTCTTATCATTGCCATGTACAATATTATAGATATCAAAAAAATAAATCAAGTAACAAAGATTCCAGTGATTGCTGTTACTTATCTAGAGTCAGAAGGACTAGAAGATGCTATAAAACATCATTTTCCAGATGACTATGAAACAAAAATTATACAATATAACAAACTTGGAGCAAGAACTCCAATTACATTACATACCGGTCACAAGTTGTATCTAAGAACGGAAGGATGTCTAACATCTGAGGCCCAAAAACTTGTTGATGAATTTACACTACAGGGTTCTAATCCTGAACCACTTAGGTTAGCGCAACTTCTTGCTAGGACTGATTTACTGTTCTAACTAGTCTGATTTTTATTCCGTGTTGCACTAGTCTTTTTTTGTATAATTCGGATTAGGACAGAAAACTCCACCTTCTCCGTATTTTGGAAGGTAAATTATAGTATGATGACTGGAGTAAAGAGATTTTACCCATTCCAGTTTTTTTGTCTTTTCAATCTCTGAAAGATCATACGGACACATGACTGTACCCCCCAACTCTTTAAAGCAATCTTGAGCGAGTCTCTCCATCTCCATCTCAACAGACATACCATTTACTGTGCTGACATCAGGTACAATTCGTGTAACTGCCCTGAATGGTGTCTTTACATCCAAAAGAATTCTTTGTATTTCTTGTTTACAGTTTATCACCATTTCATCATGTGTGCCAGATGAAGGCTTTATCTGAAATACTCGAATCTTTTTTGATAGAAAAGCATCAAGAGGTATTCCGTATCTTTGTAACATTAATACTGTTGAACCCGAATCATCAGATGTGGCATAAATGCAGTCTTCTCCTCTCTCTAATCCTCTTTTTATGAATATGAATTCTATTAGCCTTGCATATTGTGGATCCTCATAAAGGAGCATTATGTGCTGTTTTTCTTCTAGTGAGTCAATGAATTTGATTGGGATTGAAGTTGTGATAGACATCATATATGAAATAGTACCGTATTTTATATCACTTCATCTTTCATGAATAGCTAAGTTGTTGTAAGATAAGCTAAGTGGTTTATTTCAATTAAATCTACTATTTTCTTTCCTCCTTTGTTATTTTCCACATGTCATGGGCAAATCTTGAGGACTCGAATTCAATCTGACCTATTGTTCTATCACCTTTCTTTACTATTCCATACTCATTTTTTGCCAGTTTGAACAAAAATTTTCTAGTTTTATAGCCACCCTCGATGACTTTGATCTTAAAGCGTTTACTTGCCCTCATTGTTATCTCTCTTGCTGCTTTTGGATCGCCAATTAATGAAAACATTTCAAATGAACCAAAATTCTTTGTTTGAATTTCATAGTTGTACAGTCTTGCCTCAAATTTCAAACCTGCTTTTTTTGCCTCTTCGTTCATCCATTGTACAGCTTGTACTCCATATCCAATCTCCACTCCAAAAGTTTCAGAATCCATTCAATTATTTTGACAAGTAGGCCGAATATAACTTGAAACTTGGAATCTAAATAATATTATTAGTATGGAAGGGCTGGAAATTGTGTGAAGCGTACAGGTGCAGAGATCCGAAAGGCGATGGAGTCAAATTGGAAAGAATATCTTTCGCGGTATGGAAACCTTTTCTCATCAAATCATGTTGATGGGTCTACCCCGCCTTCCGTCTTTGTTGGTACATATGGCTATCCTAAAGTCATGGTAGGTCCCATGCTGCCTCCAATTCATGGAGATACAATGATTTTAGATTCTCCAGAGAAATGGGTGGGAAAAAGTCTTGAAGATATAGTAAATTATAGGCTAAGTTTGATTCGTGGAATAAAACCAATTAGGATAGAGGATGTTGGACAAAAATACATTGAAAATCTACAAGTGATGTCAATGTCAGAAAGATCCACTGATGCAGAGATGGAGTTTGTAAAAAGCGCTTCACCTGTTGTATCAATCGATGGAGAAAGTCCTATTTTTGGGCCCATTGGAGAGATAAAATCTGCCAAATTTTCAAGTTCATCATCTGACAAAAACATACAGAGATCATTTCACGACAAGGACCTTTTGGCCCAAGATGCTGTAGTAGAACTTTATAACCGTGGTATAGAGATTTCAAGAATTCAAAAATGCTTTAGCATAGGAATGTTTGGCAAAAATCGAAAACTAGTCCCAACTCGCTGGAGCATTACTGCAACAGATGATATTGTCTCAAAATCTCTTGTAGGCAAAATAGTTGAGTATGATATCATTGATACATCGTTGGTATTTTCATACAATCATTTGGGAAATTTCTTTTGTGTTATCATGTTTCCAAGCAGGTGGATGTTTGAGATGCAGGAAGCATGGCATGATGAACAAGGAAATGTGGGATTTGGTTCTGATTTTGAAGATATTAGTGGATTGAAGCACTACCCAGAAACTGCCGGAGCTCACTTTGCTTCTAGACTTGCAGTATCAGAATATCTTACTCAAAACAAAACCCAAGCAGCAGTGATGGTGCTCCGTGAAATTAGACCAGAATATGCTGTACCTGTAGGTGTTTGGCAAGTTAGGGAAGGAGTACGGATGGCGCTAAAACAAAACCCCATCCAAGTTTCAAATTTTCAAGAAGGAATTGATATTGCCTGTAAAGGACTGAGTATCGGCAAGATTGAATGGCTTTCTCATAGTAAATTGTATCAAGCAAAAAAACAAAAATCTATATCTGATTTTTTCTAGTTGCTAGAGTTTTTATTTAACACAAACTGGACCTATTTTATTGCAAAACAAAAGTATTATTTTTGGACTGGCAATACTTGCATCACCTGTGCTATTTGCACTAGCAGTGTTTCCCAATTCCTTTAGCTTGGGTTGGAATCAAGGAAGAGGTGGTTTTCTTTTTGCTATGGCTTTTATTGCAGCGGAACTAATTGGTCTGAAATTGGAAATTCCAAAGAAAAAACTGTTGGCAATAATCCCTCTTGCTGCAGCCGTAATTGTTTACCTTGTTAGTTTAGAACTTGGATTAAAAAATTACCTGATTTCTATCGCCCCTCAATTTCATGTACAATTAGTCTTTTCCTGGACTTGGATGTGGGACTTTATCATAATATCTGCATTTTTTATAGCAAGTATGACCATATTATTTGGTAAAAGGTGGATCCGAATATCTCCTGCAGGTCCAATTTATGCCGCAGGAACTGCCATAATACTTTCTCTTGATACCTTTTTCCCTTATGATTCACTAGGTCCACTGCAATATGTTGTACCATATATTGTAAAACTTGATGTTTTTCTGATCAACTCTTTTCATCTGGGTACTGCAACATCGCACAGTAATGTGATGTTTCTAAGTGGTGATCATGGTTCAATGGCCTTGCAAGTGTTTTGGCCATCTGCTGGGGTTCATAGTATTATAATATACTCACTTGTCATGATGGCATTTTTATTAAAGATGAATATTCCAAGGAATAGAAAGATAGTATATTTCGCACTTGGAATTGTGGGTACAATAACTGTAAACATGATTAGGATTTTCTCGTTATCGATTTTTGTCCTTAAAGTATCTACAAATGTAAATGAATTTGAATCATTTCATGGAATAGCAGGAGAAATAATGTTTCTGCCATGGCTCTTTATCTTCTTGCTTATAGTTACATATATTGAAACAAAACGTATCAAAAAACTAGAGGTTGCAAAAAATGAATCAGATAAAAGTAAATGATGATGTACAGGATGGCATCTATAGTCTGGAAGAAATATTTGTGAATCTAAAAAAAGTTGAAATTCTTTTAAAAATTTTTAAAACAAACGAAGTTCTTGAAGATGTATTTCAAAATACATCTGTCATTGTAGATAACAGTACTCATTACATGCATGTACAAAATGACGACGCATCAATAGTAATAGGAAGGGATCATCTGAAAAACTCGGAAAAGATAATTCTTTATCTAGATATTATTCATGAATTGGTACATGTGAAACAGCAAAGACAAGGACTTGATCTGTACGACAAAACATATGCATATGTTGACAGACCAACAGAAATTGAGGCATATGAAATTGCAGTTGAGGAAGCAAGAAGATTGGGCATGAATGACACTGAGATCTTTGATTATCTTCACGTTGAATGGATATCTAGCGAAGAGCACAAAAGACTAGCATTAAGCGTTGGAGTCTCACTTTAAAAAAATCTTGTAATGTCTACCTGTCCATGAACTTGTGAAAAGTCAGAGGCCTTTACCCCCAATCGTCTTATGGGTAATTTTTGATCCGCAAGGGATTCTTTTAATAGGAGAATTGCAGTTTTTTTCAATTCATACAGACTAGATGTTGGATTTCTAAGAGTCTTTGATTTTGTTCTGTTTGATAGGTCAGAGTGGACAAATTGAATGCCTACGGATTTGAAAAGTAGGTTGTCCTTAACTAATGCCTCATGTAATTCAACACACAATTTTTCCAAATCCTTTGCAAGAAAATCAAAATCTTTTGAATCTTGTTTTAATGTTACTATTCGGCTATATTGAATAGGATCATGTCTTGGAGACACCGGTTCATCATCTATTCCACGGGCTGCATTG
>JBGPGB010000132.1:0-5241 GCA_041483595.1 Nitrosotalea sp. | reverse complement strand
GTACATTATCGTAAATGCAGTGGAAGGACTAGATTCTGGTTCATATTATTATGTAAGAGAAAAAAATGCTCTGGAGTTATTACGTAAGGGTAATTTCAGACACGTGTCAGGCAATCTTGGATTAGATCAAGATTTGCCACATGATGCAGGCGTTACAATTTTCTTCATGACAGATCTCAAAAAGATTTTAGAGCATTTTGGAAATCGTGGTTATCGAGTGGCTCAGATTGATGCCGCAATCATTGGTGGTAAAATGTATCTGGCTGCATATGCACTAGGCCTTGGTGCGACAGGACTGACATTCAACGATGATTCAGTTACAAACTTTTTTTCACCACATGCTGCAAACAAAGAGGTCATGTTTTTAATAGCAATAGGAAAGAAGGAAAAATCACGTCCTATTTAGAATCAAGATTCATTTTAAAAAACAACCAGTTCTTTCCCTCTGGTTTAAAGTGTACAAGACAGTATCTTCCCTTTAATCGGGAACCGTGAATATTTACAACTAGCTTTTTTTCACTATTTTCTTCAATCTCAAATGTACCTCTATCCCAAATTTTGACTTTACCTGCACCATAATTCCCCTTTGGAATTTCACCTTCAAATAACGCATATTCAATTGGATGGTCGTCAACTGAGACTGCTAATCGTTTTTCGCCAACTTTTTGAGGTGGTTCCTTTGGCAATGCCCAACTCTTGAGAGTCTCGTCCATTTCAAATCTCAGGTCCCAGTGCAACCTAGTGGCATTATGCTCCTGAATCACATAAACTGGTCTTTCCAGTTGTGCCTGATCATACTTTTTCACAATTTCTTTGCAAAATGAACCTTGTACCTCATCTTCCACGGTACGAGTTAGATGACTATCCTATTAGAAGAATTCTTAATGCTTATATTTTTACCAGCAAGTTCAACAAGGGTATGCATTCCAAGACAAAGTACGTTATACTTGCTTTACTTGTCCTTATCCCATCATTTGTAAATTTATGGGTTCCCATCTATAATAGAAAATCACCAGAATTATTTGAACTCCCATTTTTTTATTGGTTTCAAACATTTTGGCTATTTGCATGCACGGGATTTTACTTTGCATATGCTAAACTAGTGGAGAAAAAAGTATGATAGGCTATGACGTAATCATTCCATTTGTTTTATTATTCATTTTGTTTATTGGATTAGGATTTTATGGCAAATATTGGAGGAGGGGGGATCTCAATCATATTCATGAGTGGTCTCTGGGTGGAAGAAGATTGGGAACGACATTGGTTTTTTTCCTCATCGGTGCAGACCTGTACACTGCATATAGTTTTGTAGCAATTCCATCAGGAGTATTTGTAAAAGGTTCACTTTACTTTTTTGCCATTCCTTATGTAATGCTAACTTTTGCCATTGCACTTGTTGCAATGCCTAGACTTTGGACACTATCAAGAGAGAAAGGCTACATCACCGCTTCAGATTTTGTAAAGGACAGATTCGGTAGTAGAACATTGGCAATCATGATTGCAATTACAGGAATTGTTGCAGAACTTCCATATATTGCACTTCAGATTGTTGGCATGCAAGCAGTACTGACTGTAATGTTGGCAGGCTATGTAAATTCACAGATTACTACTGAGATTTCGCTTCTTATTGCTTTTATAATTTTAGCAGCATTCACATATACAAGTGGTTTACGTGGTGCAACTCTTACTGCAGTCTTCAAAGATATTCTAGTATGGATAACTGTAATCGTTGTAATAATTGCAGTTCCAATCAGCATAGGAGGATTTGGAAATGCATTCAAGGCAGCCAAAGATAACTATATCACATTACCAGAAGATCTAGTTCCAGCATATGCAACCCTGATTCTTGGGAGCGCATTGGCCCTCTACCTCTATCCTCATGCAATAAATGGTGTCCTGAGTGCTCAAAGTGCCCAAAAGCTTCGTGTCAGTACCGCACTATTGCCGCTCTATGGAGTAGGATTGGCAATACTTGCATTAATGGGAATATTGGTGTACGCCGTTCCAAGTGCAATGAATTTCTTGTCAGGATTTCCCGAGAGCTCGCGAGGAATACTAGTAGTACCCTCGTTGATTTTGTATTCCTTACCAGGCTGGTTCTCAGGAATTGCACTACTGGGAATTTTTGTCGGAGGCCTAGTTCCTGCAGCAATCATGGCAATGGCACAGGCAAATCTTTTGACCCGAAATATAATAAAAGAAATAAGACCAAGCCTCTCGAATAGTTCAGAAATCAGAATAACAAAGATTTCATCAACTGTGTTCAAGTTTATAGCTCTAGGGTTTGTGTTTTCCGTTCCTGCAACTTATGCAATATCATTACAATTGCTTGGAGGAATACTAATTGTTCAGATATTACCCGCAGTATTTTTTGGACTGTATGTAAAGTCACTAATAAAAACTCCGCTGATAATAGGTTTGGTTGCAGGAATAGTTTCTGGCATTTACATGTTAGAGATGGCAAATAGTTTTGGCCCATTAACATCATCACTTTTCAAAACTACATTTGGTCCAGTGTATATAGCAGTCATAGCATTGGCAATTAATCTTGCAATATCATTTGGAGGAAGTATAATTTTACAGAGACGTGCTATTAAAAATAAAGCAGATTGAATAATAAAATTTAGATGACTAGTTTACGACTATTCGTATTCCATCAGTTTCTTTTCTTCTAGGAGGGTGTGAAGGTTATGTACTGCACGATAAACTTCTCCCTCTTTCTTGGTTCCAGTACAGACTAGTTTTCCAGAAGCAAATATGAGGACAACTGAACGTGGATCAAGCATTCTGTGTATCAATCCAGGAAACTGTTCTGGTTCATACATACTTCTTGGTAGACTTCTTGCTGCCTTTTCCAAATGAACCTTACCACCAAGACTTACAGAAGCTACTATATTTTGAATTGTAATTTCAGGATTCTTTTTTATTTTTATCTTACCTTTTCGGAGTTTTTGTACTACAGTGTTTACTGCATTTATTGCTGCTTCCTCTGATTTTGAACCAGTACAAACCATTTTACCTGAGCTGAAGATCAGTGTTGCAGTTTTTGGAGATTTTAATCTAAATACAAGACCAGGAAATTGTTCAGGATGATATTCTACGTCTGGAAATTCTTTTGTGATTGCTATAAGATCAATTTTTTGGTCTACTGATGCCGAGGCTACCACGTTTACGATATCTACTATTGGTTTTGTTTGAGGCATTTAAATAGGTTATAAACTGGTACCATATATAACCAATTACCTAGATCCCGTGACTGAAAAGGTAAAAGATTTTAAAGTATTTTACAAGATGACAAAATCTCGATCTAAAAATTGATCGTGATTCAACAAAATGAATTACAATTTTATGAAATTAAAAATTAAGCATTATGAAAATGCATCGTTAACAATCATTTTCGAGAATAGAAAAATAATTTTTCATAAAGGGATCACTTGTTTGAAATAGATAAATTAAGAAATGTAGTCTTTGTCACAAAGCCATCGGATGCACTTACTCCAACCGTGTAATTACCAGGAGAGACTCCCCCATTATGAAGGAATAATTGAATTTTACTATCTTGTGTGAGGTCTACCATATTAGATGAAAATCTCACTGTGAGGTTTCCAAGTTCAGCAGTAGGCGTAATCGAACTTGATGCATTAAGTAGGATTCCATTAGAATGATACGAATTACCACTAATTTCCAAATCAACAATTCCATCCGTCTTACTAGAACTCAGAGTAATTTGCTTAGTTTTTGAGCTAATTTCAAATGGTACTTGGACATGTCCATTTATCACTCCAACCTTGTCCGTATTCCACTCTGAGAACCAGAGAATTTTTTCATCATGAAGATCCTCTGAGATGTTGAGTGGATAAGTAAGATAGCCATCCTGTGGCAAAGATGGAATCGTATATTCAGTTAGTGTTTCATTGTACAAATCAAAGCAACCAATCTTATTTCCCTGATGTTCGTTAAACCATAAAATATTCGGATCGTCATTTCCCCTAATCCAAAAAGGTAGGGTGATGGTATGAAAATGATTTTGTGATGTTGGATATCTTGTTATCTTTCCATCATCAAGATCATATCTAGCAAGAAAACTTGTACCGTGTTCGGTAAGCCAAACAGCATTTTTGCGTACCAGTAAATCAGTTGGAGATGCAAATAATGTGGAGTTGTCGCTAGGAATATTTTGAATCATGGAAATACCTTTTACAAAATCATTTTCCTGATTAATCTTGTATTGCAAAATGTTTTGAGAGTTTATACCAACAACCCATACAGAATCACCCTGTAAAAATATCCCAGCAGGAGTTGTGTTATTTCTAGTTGAAAAAGCTAGTATTTTGTACTCATTACTCTTTGATGGTTTTTCAATGACGCCTATTGTATTGCCCAGTAAGGTGGTAAACCAAATTTTCTCATGTTTGTCAGATTTCATCTGGAAAGGAGATCCAGTTTCAGAATGAAATTGGTGAAATGTACCATTTTCAGGTTCTAGCTGCCAGATTGATTTCATTCCCAGATCTGAGAACCATATTTTTCCATCACTATCTTGTACCATTGTCCAAACCATAGTTGAATTTCCTTTTACAAGGTCAGAATGAGAGGCATCTGGAATTGCAAGATTTTTTAGAACATTATGTTCTGGGTCAAGAGAAAGTAAAATCCCAGGATTAGAAGTAGATATCCAAACAATTCCCAATTTATCGACTAACAATGCATTTGGCCTTGACCCTGCAGGCAAGGAATATTCTGTAACATAGGGACTAGCTGATTTCACCAGATTCGCCCTTGATTCATTAGTTGGCAAGTATTCCTGCAGAAATACGAAAATTAGAACTATAACTATAATTATTGAAATTAGTGTTATTTTGAAATTCAAGTTACTCCAAGCCTCTTTTAATATACTCTTTGCATATTAGTCTCTCGAAAATAAAGGCAATATAATATAGGAAAACATTGTATTCCACCATGTGAAGAAGCGATTTTATCTTTTTCTCCCAATCTATTTCAGCTTCTTTGTAGTCCTGGGAGTTTATGAAATAAATCATCCTCCGTTTAGTACAGATTCTGCTAGAATTGGAAATTATGAGATTAAAGTTGAAACCACTCCTACTGTTCCAGAGGTAGGAAAAGATACAAAGATACATTTTTCAGTTCTTGATGAGAATGCAAGGCCGGTAGACAATTTTAGGATGGGAATTCAAATTTACTATAACGATGATATGGTAAAATCATTTCCTCCTGCTAATT
>JBGPGB010000131.1:0-5279 GCA_041483595.1 Nitrosotalea sp. | reverse complement strand
CATCCGAGGCAATTAAGATATTCGACATTAAGAAGCACGACCCGAATATACTAATTATTAAGACAGGCGCAGAAATACTAAACAATGATAAGATTCTTACAACAATAGCGCAATACAAAGAATCCCTTAAATAAATAGAGGCAAATAAATGTTAAAAGAAGCCAAAACTCAATTAGATGCCGCCTTCAAATATGCAGAAATTGATTCAGAAAGTTGGGAACGACTTCAATATCCTCAAAGAACAATTCAATGTTCATTGCCGATGCGACATGACGATGGAACTCTACAAATTTATAAAGCATTCAGATGCCAATATGATTCAACTCTTGGACCATGTAAGGGTGGTATTCGTTTTCATCCCAATGTAGACCGTGACCATTGTGAAGCTCTTGCCTTTTGGATGACTTTCAAATGTGCTGCTGTGAAAATACCCTTCGGCGGGGCAAAAGGCGGAATAAAGATTGATGCAAAAACATTATCCAACAGAGAGCTAGAACGAATTAGCAAGGCTTATATAGATGCCTTCGCTGACGTAATAGGCCCAGATATAGATATTCCAGCGCCTGATGTTGCAACAGATGAAAGAGTTATGGGATGGATGTACTCTGAATATCGTAAAATTAAAGGTGGTCATCCTAAAGATTGTATGACTGGCAAACCCACTGCATTAGGTGGCATAGAAGGAAGAAACTCTGCTACAGGATACGGTGGGTTTTATGTTTTGGAAACACTGTTAAGAGACTACCATGACAAGATTGGAATTAACCTGAAAGACAAATCAATAGCACTTCAAGGCTTTGGAAAAGTAGGAACTTGGTTTGCTGACATTGCTTACAGAAATGGCTATAAAATAGTAGCTATTTCAAATGAATATAGCGGCGTCTATGATCCAAAAGGTCTTGATATTAATCTCATAAGCAAACACCAAGAACAAAGTGGTGGTAAAGAATGGGGTTGTGGAAGTAAGATAACAAATGAAGAGCTATTGGGATTAAATGTAGATATTCTTGTTCCTGCTGCCATTGAAAGTGTTATCACAGAAAAGAATGTAGATAAAGTTAAAGCAGGAGTAGTATTTGAACTTGCTAATGGTCCAACTACAAATGAAGCCGATGCTGTTTTGAATGATAAAGGCATTGTAGTAGTTCCTGACATTCTTGCTAATGCTGGCGGTGTAGTTGTAAGTTACTTTGAATGGGTTCAAAATCGTGGTGGTATAGTGAAAACCATAGACGAAGTTAACCTAGACTTAAACAAGGTAATGAATTACGCAACACACAAAGTAATGGAGCGGTATATAGAACACAACATCTCGCTCAGAACAGCAACTTACGCTCTTGCATTGAAAAGAATTGGTATGGCTAATGAATGTTTGGGCAATAAAGGTTATTTCAGGTCACGCCAATAAGGAATCGTTTATGTATGGAATATATGGAATATCTCAGTCAATCTATGATGAGAAAAGAAAAGAAATTCCTATGGACCAAGATATAGCATATAGTTATGGTAGTTTTTGGCGGCAGGACGATCCTCCCCCAAGAAATTACTTTAATGTTTATGATTTCAAGATAACTGCTTGGTATCAAAAAGGTTGTTATTTGGTAGTTAAGGTCAATTATCCAGGCGCTAAGCATTATGAGGGCAATAAAGTATTAGTATATGATGGTATTACTATTGATGATCTAAAAGACTTAAAAGCACTAGACCCTCATTTTTTAGAAAATAAAGAGAAACCAACTCCAATTGCTAGATTTGAGCCTACAGAAGTGGGCTGGATTTATGCTCAAAAGTTTTGTAATATGCTACATGCAGAGAGATTGGAATTGTCTTATTAGTAATATATAAGTTATAGAACTACTTAAAAAAGGGGATTTTTATGTTCAAATGTTTACTTGTCGGTTTCTTGTTTCTAGTTGGTGGATTTTTCGCTGGTGCGTTTGTTGGCACTCAGCATCCAGAATGGTTGAATTGTTGCGGTTGTTGTCCAGCATGTCTATGTCCAAAAGCATGTCCTGCACCAGCGCCAGTACAAAAGCACCGTTGTCATTGCGCTGATGGTAAAGCCTGCCGTTGCACTAATTGCCAATGCAATAATTGTGGCTGTGAACTTTGCCCAGGCAAAAAAGGAGAATAGTAATGGCTCTTACGCCTTTGCAGCTTCAAGATGTATGTTATGGTCAAGCGGGCCAAAAGAATCCGTGGGGTTGGTATGGTTCAGGAAATGCTTGTAAGTATTTAACTCACGAAATGGTTGGCACGAAATATACGCCGCTTTGTATGAAAAAAGCGCCAGGGATTGTAGCAGAGAAAATGGCCAAGGGGCAACTTCCAAAAGATTTTGCAAAACAGAAAGATAATTGCCCAGGTTATCGCTATATGAAACATATCGACCAAGGGTATGACATAGATACCAAGAAGCCTTAATGATAACCACATAGCGTATGTAAAGTACGCTATGTTTTTTCTAGAGATATATTATGAATCGTAAAGTGATATTACAAACGACAGTAGAAGAACTTAAACTATTGGCACTTAAAGCAGGCAAAACTTTAGATGATAGAATGCTGAAAAATTTATTCTTGAAGAAAAAGGCTTATCAAAAAGATTGGCCTCAAGAAATTTTAAGAAAAAAAGCAACTTTGATAGCCGGTAGTGCTATACTGGCAGTAGGAGAACTATCAGAAACAGAAATAACATCAAGTTTAAAATAATATGATTAAGAATAATGAACGATTAATAATTGTCGTTGGCATGGCGCATTCTGGAACCACCATTGTTTCTTATGTTTTAAGACAACATCCTAGTGTTGTTGTTGCTACTGACGGACATGAATCTTGGATATTAGAAAACACTTCTTTGCCCCGTGAAGACAACTCAGCAATCCAAAAGCTATTAGACTCCAATCCTCAAAAATATGTCTTAATGAAAAGACCTTGGAATTGTGTTTATCATGTCGATTGGATGAGCAAAGAAATGCCTGATGCAAAATATATTTATTGCCAAAAGACTTTCAGTGAAATAAACAAGAGTTGGTCAAAGAGAATGAGTTTCATAGAAAACAGTTTGAGAGATTCATCAGCAGAAGAGAAATGCAAATTCTATAATATGTGCCTTTCTAAAAGTACAGAGTTAAGTGGAAAAGTTTCTCACTTCTATAAAGTTCATCACTCTGATTTTATGAAAAATTCAGAACCCATTATGAAAGAAATAGCAAATTGGATTGGCTTAAAATCATTCAAATTTGATGTGTCCAAAGTAAGCGATCATAATATTAAATTTACGTTAAAAGATGAATGGCGGAACCGACGAAGAGGATAAATCTTATCTTACCCAAAGTTCAGCCAAGTTGCTGAACTTTTTTTATTTCCTATTGACTTATTGAAAAAGATATGGTAAGATAAAAATCTACAAAGGGAGAAAATCCATGAAGCCTAAAGAACTTGTCGATATGGGGTTGCCAAAAGAGTGCCTTCGAGACGCATTTGATGCAATCAGAAAGAATCCGTTCAAGCCAAGAGATTTCCGTGCTTGGCTTGCCAAAATGTTATTGTCCCCACAAGAACATACGGGACATGAGCATTGGGGTACACTTGCAACATCAGTGATGAATGCAAGAGTAAAAACCACACAAGAAACAGAAACGTGGGGCGAAAACCCATACGGACCTGCTACCTTTGTGCAGTGGGGTGAAAAGGATGATGATAATTCTGTTGAGCAAATGAGAATAGCCTGTGAAGTACCTGTTGCCGTCCAGGGTGCGCTTATGCCAGATAACCATCTTGGCTACGGCTTACCTATCGGTGGCGTCCTTGCAACACATAACTCCGTTATTCCATATGCGGTCGGCGTGGATATTGCTTGCCGTATGCGTATGACCATTACCGATTTGCCAGTTAAAGTTTTTGAAAAAGAACTTTTCACACCAAAGGCTGACACATACATTCGTGCAATCACGGGTGGTACTGTTTTTGGTGTTGGTCAGTCACAAAAGGTCAAAGCAAATCATCCAGTAATGGACATGGATTGGGATATTTGCAAGACCACAAAGCAGGTCAGAGATACTGCATGGTCACAGCTTGGAACTTCCGGTTCTGGAAACCACTTCGTAGAGTTTGGCGTTGTCACACTCGAAAAAGAAGAACTCGGTTTGCCAGCAGGAAAATACGTTGCTCTTCTTAGCCATAGTGGAAGCAGAAGAGCAGGTTCCGAAGTATGCGCAATGTACAGTGACATTGCAAAGCAAAAGTTGCCAAAGGCTTACGAAAAGTTTATCAACTTGGCTTGGTTGAGTTTGGATTCCGAAGCTGGCCAAGAGTATTGGAAGGCCATGAACCTTATGGGTGAATATGCCGCCGCCAATCATTTCGTAATTCACCAAAGAGTTCTTGATCTTGCTGGTGGAAAGCACTTGTGCGTAATTGAGAACCATCACAATTTCGCATGGGAAGAAGAGCATAATGGCAAAAAGTTAATCGTGCATCGCAAGGGTGCAACTCCTGCCGGTAAAGGTGTGCTTGGGGTCATTCCTGGCTCTATGGCTGACCCTGCGTTCGTTGTTCGTGGTAAGGGCAGCATTCCTTCGTTGCTTTCTGCTTCTCATGGTGCTGGTCGGCAAATGAGCCGAAGAAAGGCCATAGAGACACAGAATTGGGCACGTTGGAAGGCTGAAATTATCCAGCGTGGTGTTCGTGTTCTCTCATGCGGTCTTGATGAAGTTCCTGGTGTCTATAAGCCGATAGAAAAGGTTATGGCAGCACAGACAGACCTTGTTGACATAGTAGCAAGATTTGACCCCAAACTTGTTAAAATGTCAGCAGATGGTAAATCTGAGGACTAAGATGGCTAAACACTTTTGCGTTGGTGGACCGATGAACGGCATGGAAGCCGACTATGTTGAAGCAACCGGCATAGGGTACGTTCAATACAATTGTGCCAGTGGCGCTCATCGCACACAATTTGCTAAAAAGAGAGCGATAATGAGGGGACAGGTTGTTATCCCCTCAATGATTTGGGTTCACAGAAGTTGTCTTGAAGCTGGAGGCTTTCCTTTCAAGGAACGTAGTGATGAATGATAATAGCATTAACGGGTTTAAGGTTGTCATATGTGAAGATACCGGAAAGGTATCGCTTAAATCTAGAAAAAAGGCCAAGCAATACAAAATCAGACAAGAGCGGATTCACGAATCAAAATTCAAGATTTACAGGTGCAAATTTTGTGGGCTATGGCATTTATCGACAATTAAACCAAGAAAAAAATAGTGTTGATTTTTGATGATGAT
>JBGPGB010000130.1:0-5297 GCA_041483595.1 Nitrosotalea sp. | reverse complement strand
CCCAAGTCCAAATCAAACTCCCGTTCATTGACGATTGTAAGTTAACCACTGTTAAAGACAAATCTGAAACATATGATGAAGATTTTGGCAAATAAGAGAACTCTATTTCATGATTTCCTGCTTGTACAAGAAATAGGATAGAGTTTAATGAAAAGTATTTTTTCGAGTTAGTAAAGTCAGAAGGTTTCTCTAAAATAGTCAGGAAATCCACATTAGAACAAGAGATTTTCAAGATTTCTCAATAATATTTTATGTCGAAGATCTTTCAGACACATACATCACCAAATTCAAAATGGGTTCAATTATTAGGTAAAATGCCCTAATTACAGTTTGATTTCTAGTTTTACTTTATTCGTTTTAAATAGCCATTGGGATTAAAAGTCATGAGGAACTTTTCCTTTTCCTTATCAATTATAAATTCATCGTGTGTTTTCAAAAATTCATTAATGGCTTCCATAGGACCTTCGCCATGTTCGGGAACAACTGGATGCCCATTAAGATTGGTATCTTCTACGATCAAGTAACTATCTTTTGATACCAGGAGACTATAAAGTTCCATTTCTTTCAGCACATGATCTTTTTTATGATCTGAATCTAAAATAACCATAATTTTATCAGTCGAGGATGAAATTAGATTTCTTACCTGATTTATTGTTTCCATTTCTATTGATGAACCAGTAATGTATTTTATTCGAGAATGACTTGGAAGAGGCAAATTTGGATCGTTGGATACTGCATTTGATAATTTTAGCGCAGATAATGCAGGTGGAAAATCAATAGTAATGATAGTTCCTTTCTTAATCAAATCACAAATCGTTGCTAAAAATAATGCCGAACCACCGTTCCACGTACCACATTCTATTACATAATCAGGTTTGATATCACAAATTATTTCTTGGTAAATCCACATATCTAAAGGACATTTTAAAGTTTGAAAACCTAACCAATTTGTTTTGTGCCAGATACGTTCAGGACCCGTACCATAGTAAAGTTTATGAAATTCATCGATTGCATTCATATGATTCCAACAACTTCTTGTTTTATACCATATAAAGATATTTTAGAAAGATACCTTAGTTTGAAAGATGTAATTTGTATAGGAGTCACAAACGGCATAAAATAACATTATGTGAGATAATTTATTTTCATATGATAAGAAAAATTGTTTGCTCTATACCAACAATATAATCTCATTCTGTTGAGCTAGAGAGATATAATTCGTTTTTCCGTTTTTTTAAATATATAACAAGCCCCAATAGAATCCCTACCGTAACAAAAGAGATCATTATTCCAATTACAAATGAAGTTGGCACATAAGAAAATTCTACCGTATGACTTCCTTCAGGCACAAACACAGCTCTCACCAATCCATCTGCACGATAAATATTAGATTCCTTTCCATCTACATGAGCTTTCCAGCCTGGATAGTAAGTGTCTGTCAATACTAATAATGATGCACTCTTACTAGTAGTGTTGATCATAACCTTGTTTGCTGAATAGGATTCTATTTTTGCACTTGGATATTCATCCATACTTGATGAGTTTATCAAACTAGCTTGTTCTGTTGTAGGATTTTTTTCCAAAACTATTTCATGCCTTAAATCAAAATTAGGATCTTTGATTAATTGTTGTGCATTTTCATATGAATTCGTTGTAATGTATTTATTTACAAGAAATACACGGGGAAAGGCATCCTTATTTTCATATACCTTAAGATTATCAAAAGTAAATACCAAAGGAAAGTCTTCAGAGGAGTAAGGAATAACATTCATCAAATTACTAATAGGTTTTCCATCTACAAAAAGCTGTTCTAGTTTAACAAAAGAATTAACTGAGGAGGAATTATTATGAACAGCGATTGCTACTGCATTTGTTTCCAAAATTGCTTGTGGGTGTGAAAGAGTCACGGAAAATTTCTTATTTTTTGTGTGTTCGAGTATATCAAATGGAAAATAATTAAATTGTCCATTTAGTACGTCCTCAGCTTTAATTTTAGATACCCTATGGAAATTTTCGTCGTAAGGAATAGAATCCATGGTTAAGACAATATCCCCATGATTTATTCTATTATAGGTTCCCAGTTGAACTGATATTGATGTTATATCATCACTTTTTGTAGTGAAAGTTTGGGTTATGACATTATTTGTTGAACCAATCACAGCCCAACCATCTAACGTAAAAGTTTGAAGAGAATTTGGATTTGTGGAGGAAGCAACAATGTATTTTACTCCCAAGAAATTATAATATTTCTGATTTAAAAGAAAGGTGGTCTCTATAGGTGTAGAATTAGTAGTTCTCCAACTTGGAATATAATCAAAATTTGTAGATATTGCATATGGATCAAGTACATTGATAACGAATGAGTTAAACCATGCAACCTGTTGTGCAGATGCTATTGCCAAAGTCTGAATTTGATAAACTTCAGGATGATTAGGTACAAACATTGAATCGTAGGAAAATATACGAGAATTTTTCAGATTATCATTAAGGAAATTTGTAAGAGAGGTAGATTGAAATGCATCATGCCTGATTGGTAATCCTTGTGGACTCTCAACATACACTATGACCTGCCCAATCATCGAAAGTCCAGAAATTATTACGAATAGAATTAATTTTATTTTATTTTGATCATATAATTTTATTTTATTCAGTGGCAAGAAGCTGACAGAACATAAAGCTGTCACCCCGAGAATTACTAAAATCGATCTATAAAATTGCCACAGAGGAGTCAATCCAAATGATATGTATAATGAAGCTTCAAGAAAGAAGAGGAAGAAAAATACAATACCAGAACATTTCTTTTTGTAATATGCCAGAATTAATAAAAATGCCACGAGTATGAAAAATAATGATTGTAATACTTGAAATATTGTATAATATGCAGCTAAATCAATCTTTGTAAAATATGGCACTATAAGTGATGCAGATGTTATAATAATTGAGAATGTTGTTAGCAAAACAATTGAAAGATGTTTTAGTTTAATTTTTTGATTTTGTATAATTTCAATTCCAAAAGCTGCAGAAATTGCAAGGCCTAATGTGAATATGAAACCATCATATCTCGGAAATATAACATGATCAAAGATAGGAATTGTTCCAATTAGATTTATTATTGGAATTCCAATTGATTTTAACATAAAAAATATAGCTATTCCAAAAAAGAATTGCGCTATACGCTTGTTTAATGAAGACTGAAATAATTTGTCTGAGAATGTGATGCCAATTATTGAGAAGAGTAAGCTTGATGCAATCACATATCCCCCAAGTACATTCCATGATGCCATAAAGCCGGTGGCCGGATTTGCATAAGTGTGAATAGGTCCTAAGAGATATGGAATAAAGGTGGTGGCAATAGTAAAGGAAGGACTTGCAGCTAAACCTACAGATGCGTCTCTACCTACAAGTCCAGCAGATAATATGTACTCCCCAACAGGTAGAACGAAAAATGCGGATAAACCTAATCCTGCGAAAAAAATTAACGCTACTTTCAGAATAATTCTTTTTTTGCTTTGTAATATTACAATATCTTGTCGATTGTTCGAATTCTGTCTATTATTATAATTTGAAAATATCATGTATGAAATCCTAAATACGGCATATGAAAGGCAGAGCAATAATAGGAGAATGATAGATTCTAAATGCCCACCCAAAATAGAGAGGGTTACAGCAACACTGCCAAGAACTACATACTTGAAATTTTTGACTTGTAATATTTTTTCGATTGAAAATAAGATCAGGGGTGTAAATATCACTACAAGAATAGAGTCATGTGGAAGATACCATGTTATTGCACCTGATAACATAAAGATCGTACTGCCACAAATTGAGCTGTTAAAATTTAGATTCCAGCTTCGGAGAAGAAAATAAGTAAACACACCAGAAATCCATACATAAATTAATAGTGGAATATCCCAGACAAAATTAGGCAAGGTATAAAATATAATCATAGGCGAAAAAGCAAAATTAATTGTTTCAGCAGCCAAAGGAGTTCCAGCTGCAAGATATGGATTCCATAACGGGATTATTCCTTCAGAATACAAAGTAGATATTAACTTGGCATTAGGCCCTATGCTATCACCGTCTGCACCTGGATCAATCGTCCAGTTGATTGGTCCTATGCAGTTAGCACTACATCCGTAATCCCTCTGAAAGTCAAAAACAGGAAGTCTAGCTCGGTTAAGGGATGTTTCCAATGTATGATTAAGTAAAGATATTGGAAAATAAACTAAAAATACAACTAGAGCAAGAATAGCAATAGCTTTGATGTTTATTGTATTCATTCACTTAGGATAAATTAAGCATAAATATGAATCTAGGAACAACACAAGAAAAATTGTATAAGTCATAACAGAGTATGATTTTTTATAATGTAATTGTAATGCAGAAGTTATTTCATACTCTGCAAATAAGATTACAATCAAGATAACGAATGAACAGTCGTCTTGTTAATATTAACAGATACCTATTATCTTGGAGAATAATTAATTCTGTAACAAGTATAAAATAGAATGATTGAATGATATAGAAGATAAATTAAAGGTAAGAAAAATGCAAATCCAAACATCTTGCAATATTTGCAATTCCAATAATATTAGTTTAAAATTCATAAAAGAAGGAATCAACTTCGTGAAATGTGAAAAATGTGGCTTTGTCTTTGTTTATCCTACACCTTCAATCAAAACTCAACAGGAATATTATGACAAAGAGTACAAAAGTGGCCTATACAAACTTGCAAGTGATACTGAAAATCTCAGGAAAAAATTAAACCAAAAGCGATTTTTGGAGATTTCAAAATACAATCCAAAGGGAAATCTCCTAGACATAGGTTGTGGCGCTGGTTTCTTTCTTGACGCAGCAGCTGAGAAAGGTCTTTCTGTGTATGGAGTAGAACTATCAACCGAGGCCGCAAATAAAACAAGACAGAGACACAAGAATATTTTCAATGGTCCATTAGAAAATGCAAAGTACCAAGATTCCTTTTTTGACATAGTGACAATCTTTGATCTTATTGAACATGTGTTAGATCCAGATATGACAATCAAAGAGATTCATAGAATAGTAAAGCCTGGAGGTTTCATTGTATTTACAACGCCCGATATTTCTTCATGGCATGCAAAAATAATGGGAAAATATTGGTATCAGATTAATCCACATCAGCATCTTTTCTATTTTTCTCCACATACCATAAAAAAAATCTTGGCAAAAAATGGTTTTACCGTAGTTGAGATAAGCAAGAATTACAAGATATTTACAATAGACACCATACTAAAGATGGCAGAATTTTATTATCCTAGTTT
>JBGPGB010000129.1:0-5304 GCA_041483595.1 Nitrosotalea sp. | reverse complement strand
TACTTTACTTGACATTCTTTATAACATTGTTCACGGGATATTGATATGTGATTTATTTTCATAGTATGGTAATATAATAAGTATCACCCTATTGTAATTAAATTAAAACTTATGTCAACAGAAATTTCTTTCGATATCTTTTGGGAATGGGCTACAGCTAAGTTTGGCGAAGAGAACTGTCTTCAAAGAGGAGAAGAAGTTTGTATTAACTCTCCCTTCGTACCAGAGCACACGCCAGATCGAGGCCAGCATCTTTATTGTAATCCATCAAAAGGCGTTTATCATTGCTGGAAAAGTGATGAATCTGGAACGCTTCATAATCTTGTTATGATTAAAGAGGGCTGTGATTTTTTAGAAGCCCAAGAAATATTAGGTGGCGACAGGGCGCTTTACAAGTTAAACGATAAAATCACAGAATTTTTCAAAAACAAGAAACATCAAAAAGAATCAGAAAATAGAATTACAGCTAAAAAAGATAATCTCTTAGAACTCCCACCTAATGCACTCAAAATATCCGATCTAAAGCTAGATGATAGACTTAGAATTATAGCAGAAAACTATCTAAAGTCAAGGTCACTTTCAATTGGAAATTTATATATTTGTGGGAATGGTAGATACGCAATGAGGATCATTATTCCATATTATGGTCTAAATAATCAATTAATCTATTTTAATTCCCGTGATATTACTGGGCAATCCAAACTACGTTATAAAGGACCGCCCAAAGAAGTAGGTATTGGAAAAGGTGATGTAGTTTGGATGAATAGTTGGCCGGAAGAGGGTGCGACTGTACATCTAGCAGAAGGTGAGTTTGATGCAATGGCCTTGTGTCAAGTTGGTTTTAATGGTGGAGCCGCAGGGGGTAAAAACTTTAGTGATAAACAATTACAACTATTAAAACCATACAATATAACAATTTGTTTCGACCTAGATAAATCAGGGACAGAGGCACTAAATAAAGTTGGAGCTTTTATAAGGTCAAAACAGTTTGTAAGAGGCAACAATAACAAAATAGGCTATATCCAACCAGCAAAAGGCTATAAGGATTGGAACGACATGCTAATCAAACTAGGAACAAACATTCTTCAATCATATATAAAGGAACACGAAAAACTTCTTCAATGGGATGACATCATAAAGCTACAGTTGAAATCTATTTGAGAGCCTACATGAAAAACCGAATTACTAACGGTCATAAAGATGATATCACGGAATTGAGAACATTTTTTTTGGCTTGTGAATTTAAACCAAATTCTCCCCTTTTTTCTATTATTGACCCGTTTGCATATAATATACAACCCGCCTTTATAAACGGCTCATTGGGAATTATCTCCTACGAACCACAAACATACTCTATTATAGATATTGACGAAGCTGCTGCTCCATTGTTGGGTTACATATTAACTATTACAGAGCCAGACACGCTAACGATGCTAGACAAAATTAAGGGATATTATGGCCCAGAGGCATTTAATACTCATCAAAAAAAAATAATAAGAGCATTTACTGAAATTGATGTTTATCAAAGTGCTTGGATTTATCAACTAAGCGAATCAGTGCTAGAGAAATACGAACAAATAGAACAAGTAGAATTGGGAATATGGGATGAAACCGATGAGACTCAAGTAGAGTTTCTAGAAAAAATTGGTGAAAGTTTATGAAAATTGATGGTGTTGATTTTTGGACAGAAAATAATCACACATTAAGAATGTGGGACGAGCAATATAGAGTTGGCCCATTAAATATCCGTATCTCTGATAAAGTTAGAGTCGGACAAACATTTTTAATTTCATTAGTAACAGAAGATTTTAGTTTTGTTAAATTGCTACAAAAGCAAGCCAACATGCACCATGACTGCAATATGTTATTGACTGTAGAAAATCCAAAAACACATAAAGACATGTATCAAATTCTTTTTACAATACAACTTAAAACTATTGAAGTTGCTGACTTCTTAGAAGATGTAATAGAACTAAGCGTACATTACACATGCAAAGCAGTAGAGGACGTAACACATTATGATTCACAAACAATACGAGAAATTTAAAGGCAAAATCTGCACCATTCTAACAGCACCTACTAGTTTTCCTTTTCGTGATCCAAAACAACACGCAGAGTTTTTCACCGGCGAGGTTGTTGAAGTAGACGCCTATGGAATTAAGATTAAAAATCTTAATAATGGAACATTTGGATTTTTTGCATATCCTCTAATTGGAATAGTTGAAGAGCAAACTGTGTCTAAATCTGACCCTAACTATCAAAAAATTAAAGACGAACTTGGAAAACAAAAACCCATGCTAATTAAGAATCCAGCCGCAAATGCATCGGCATCATCTGTTCCAACTGGACTTTATGGTAATGCAACTACAGGCGCAACAACCTTTCTGCCTATAGAAGAAATGACTAAGATGGCTAAAAAAATTAAAGAACGTTAATCAGCGACATACTCACCGATTTTCTTTAGGCACATAATAGCAGAATCAAAATTATGATATTCACTATTGATGTATTCCAAATTTAGCATATCGAACTTCTCTAAATTCTCATCAGCAATTTCAAAGTAGAAATTTCTATGATGTCTACCAGCGCACTTAAAGCCGTGCATCTTCAAATAGGCTGCTGCGCCTAAATCTGAAATGCCCTTTTTGGTATTTGCTGTAGATGCTAAACGTTCTGATACCTTTTTTAAACTCATTATGCAAGCATCAAAGTCGTGATAAGGTGAATTGATGTATTCTAAATTCAATGATTCAAAAGTCTCTAACTCTTCTTGCGTAACATCAAAATAGAATGTACGACTTTTTCTACCAACACACTTAAAACCTTTCATTCTTACATACGCTGCTTCTCCTAAATCATCTGATGATTTGCGGAGTTTCTTATTGTCTTTCATATCTTTCCTTCTTTCTTAATTGACCGAATGATTCTCTGCCGCTATTAATGCTCCACGGGAAACAGCATATAAATGATCTGCTGGTTTTCTAATATCTCCCACTGGAATATTCCATTGCGATTCTTTCACCATCTCTGTAAACAACTCAACAAATCCTGGTGGTGATGATGTTCCACCAGCTACTATGACATCAAGAGGATTTTCTGTAACCGCTCTAGCTCCAGCTTCGACAATGCCCTTCTTAATGGAACTAACTGTTTTCTGAATCAGTAATTCATATTGAGTTTTAATGGCTCTTTCCAATAGTGACGATGGAGCCTTAGTCAAATCAATCTTAGTTTTTTCTTTGTTGATAACCGTTGGGGTTTCACCACAAGCCTTTGCTGCCATTCTATCAATCCAATCACCAGCATTAACAAGCGACATCTGGAATACTGGCTGACTGTAAATTGAATAACACAAGTTAACCATACCAGAACCAAATGATATACCAATGCCTGTATATTGTTTTGATAATAATTCTGCTAATACCAAACACAAACCTTCATTAATTCCAAATGCTTGTACTGTTTTATTATTAATGTTATATGCTTTAAATATTGACTTTAGCACTGCATTATGGTAATCAGCATCCGTATCTTGATTGATTGCATTAGCTGGAACTGAGTAATATAGAATGTCTTTATCTTTTTCTACTTCACCAATAAGCGAATGAATCATAATAGAAAGCGTGCGAAAAGCATCTTTTTCTTGTGGGTTTAAGCAACCATCTTTCATTGGTCTGTGTAGGACAATCCCCGGCAAAGTATAAGCCATATCAATAGCAGCTTGTCCTACTATATAAGCAAATTTTTCCCGCTCGATAATAGGAATAGGCGGCTTAATTGACTTCATAGCATTTAGTGTGGTTTTATTTTCATCAATCAAAAACTCAATAAAACAATTAACTTGTTTGCGATTTTTCACTTCCCCGTCTGTTCTACGACTACAAATTAAGTTGTAAGTTCCAACATCAAAACCTATTGGCATAAAATCTCCTAAAATAATTCCGACAATAATATAGTCAGTCTTACAAGTTTATTTTTGCATTTCCTATATAATTTGTCTGACTCTTTACTCATAATATATTGTACTTTATTTTAAGGAGTTTATTATGAGTGGTGTTACAGCAAACTTTATATATTGGTGGAATATAATCAGGGGAATTTTTCGCATCGGCGAATTTAATATAACGGGTTCAATTTCCCTAGGCCCAGGTGAACATGAAGTAATTATAGATACTACTTTGCCAAATCCATCATCAATATTTACACAGTTAGAGGAGCCAGACAACGGTGGTATTACTACTTGCATGGGCAATTTAAATTGGATTGCCACAAGACCACTGGAGCAAGGTTTCATACTTTACGCAAGAATAGTTACAGATAGTTGTAACATTAATTATGTTGTGAAATATGATGCTGCTACCCCAATAAAAGAAACTGACAAACTTTAAGGAGTCAAATGAAGGTTGTTACTGCTCTTGGCTGGTACGGAAAAGATAACTGTGGAGATGAAAGCTATAAATTAGCCTTCCCTACAGTATTTCCAGATTACGAATGGAGATTTACAGATTTTTTAACGCCGGAAAAACTCAATCAAACAGATGCGGTTGTTCTAGGCGGCGGCGATGTTATGTCTGATCCTTTTCTTAATCAGCTAGCATTTGTCACAAAACCAAAACATATTATTTCTACCTCTGCTACACCATCAACCGACCCAGATAAACTAGTCGGTTTCAAAAACATTATTGTTAGAGATACAAGTTCCGTAGAAATATTAAAGAAAAAAGGCGTCCATGTAAAATATAAACCAGATGTAGCGTTTTCATTAACGGCAGATAAAATGAATGGAAGAAAACTTATTCGTAAAGAGTTTGTTGCTCAAAAGAGAGACTTATACGAGAAGTCAGTAGTTGTTGTTATGAATGGTTATTTGGCTGATGCTGAATCAAATTCATACGACGTTCGCAAATTTATTAACTTCCATAAACTAGCCTATGATATGGGTCATGTAATGGATTTTACACCAGCAAGTTTTATATTTATTCCATTTGGTCAAAGACTACCTTGGGATGATCGTGTGCCTAATATGTGGGTCGCACAAAAGGCGAAGTTCTGGCAGAAAAACGTTACGGTTCTTAATGAATTAAGTGTTCAAAATATTTTAGACATTATTGGTGCAGCAAACGCAGTAATTAGTACAAGATTACACTCTACTATTTTTAGTATTGCTGCGAATACTCCATTTATTGATATTACTCATAATCATAAAAATTCGGCGCTACTTGAAACGATAGATAGAAAACAGTATTCTGTTCCTTATGAATCGTTTGATGCTGAAAAGGTTAAAAAAATGCTTAAACATCTTTT
>JBGPGB010000128.1:0-5314 GCA_041483595.1 Nitrosotalea sp. | reverse complement strand
CAGATGTATCTCAAATAATATTATCTTCAAAATAACTTTTATTCATAAGATGAAACTTATGGGTAAGAAGTAGCTTTTGCAAGATAAGAATCAAGTTCTGATATCAATATCCTTTCTTGACTCATTGAATCACGATCTCTTATAGTTACAGTATTGTCTTGTAAGGTCTGATGATCAATTGTAATGGCTAAAGGAGCTCCAACTTCGTCAAGTCTTCTATATCTTCTTCCTATGGCACCAGAATGATCCAAAAACACATCATATTTTTTTCTTAGCATAAAATAAACTTGTTCAGTCTTTTCTGCAAGACCATCTTTTTTTACAAGTGACAGCACACCAACATGAATTGGTGCAAGATATGGTTCTAAGGATAGAACAACTCTCTCATTTTCTTTGTCTTCACGAAATCTGTGCTCTAATATGGTGTAAAGACTTCGGTCTATTCCCATTGATATCTCAAATACATGTGGTAAAACTTTGATCTCATCATCCATTACCTCGAACTTTTCTTTGCTGGTATTGGCATGACTCTTCAAATCATAATCAGACCTATAGTTACATGCAACTAGTTCAAGCCAGCCTATGCTGGTCTCAACCTCAAAATCAAAAGCAACTGTTGCATAAAATGCCTTTTCTTTTTCTCCAAGTTTTCTAAACCTACTTCTACTAACATCTATCCCAGTTTTTTGATAAAACTCAACAAGTAAGCCAAGATAATATGCCACAAGCCTATTTGGTATGACTCCAGAATCTACGGCTTCTCTGCAAGTCATACTTTTTATCGTATCATTTACCATTATTCTTATCTGAGTATTTTCGACTTCAGAGAATTTTGCCAAATCATCAAGCTTGTTAGGATTGCAAAAGACCTCAATTTCTGCTTGGTAAAACTCCCTTAGTCTTAAAAGACTCTGTCTGGGTGAGATCTCATTTCTAAAACTCTTTCCAATTTGAGCAATTCCAATTGGGAGTTTTCCTCGCATTGTTTTAAAGAGTCTTGGAAAGTCTACAAAAATGGATTGGCAAGTCTCAGGTCTGAGATAGGCTGATTCTCCCTCAGCTCCTATCCCAACTCTGAACATCATATTAAATTTCTTTATGTTTTCAAAATTTCCCTTACACTTGGGGCATGTGATTTTCTTCTCTTCTATCACTTTATCAAATTCAGCAGGGTCTGCACTTTCAGGAACTACAATTGAAGTACTCTCTTCTATCATCTTATCTGCTCTAAAAATTGATTTACATTTTGTACAGGTTGCAATGGGATCGGCAAAACTTGAAAGGTGACCAGAAGCTACAAAAACCTTTTCTGACATTATCTGAGAACCATCAATCTCCCACATTCTGTCCCTTCTTACCAGCTCTCTTCTCCACAATTCTAAGAATTTATTTTTTAAATTCACCCCCGTTGGACCATATTCCCAAAACCCTGCATGAGCATCAGAATAAATCTCGCAACTAGGAAAGTAGAATCCACGCTCCAGTGCAAGTTGTATTATTTGATCATAGTTCATAAAATCACAAACTCTTCTAAATCAAGCCAATTCTTTTACCTTATTCAAGTTTCCAATATCATCACGTCTCTCATCAATAGGTGTTTCTAATATTATTGGAATTTTTTTACGGTTTATAGATTTTATAATATGTCCAAGCCCTTCTTCTCCTATTTGTCCTAGTCCTATGTGTTCATGTCTATCTAAATTACATCCCAATTCTCCCTTAGAATCATTCAAATGCAAAATTTTAAGCCGCTCAAAACCTATTGCCTTGTTTAATTTTTCAAGTGTAGATGCTGCACCTTTTTCTGTTCTCATATCATATCCGGCAGCAAATGCATGGCAAGTATCAAAACAAATGCCAAATCTCTTTGCAGGTTTTAGTTGAAATAGAATGGAGGCAAGTTGTTCAAGATCTGACCCTACGCTATTTTTCTGACCCGCAGTATTTTCAAGTAAAATCATTACATCATTTGATGTCTCTGAGGCAGCTTTTGTAAATGCCTTTACCAACATTTCAATTCCCTTCTTGTCTCCTTCACCCTTGTGACTTCCTAAATGAGCAACAATATAGGGAATTCCTATCTTACTACATCTTTTTATCTCATCTATAAGAGCACCTAAAGATCTTGCAAAAGGATCATCTTCTGGAGAAGAAAGATTTGGCAAATATGGCATGTGAGCTACGGTAGCAAATCTGTCAATTTTACTTTTAGCAAGTTTTTCTTTAAAATTCGAAATGTCCTTACTTGTCAAAGATTTTGCAGCCCATCCGCGAGGATTACGAGTAAAGACTTGGAATGCTGTGCATCCAGTTGTAACTGCATTATCAACTGCTCTATCGATTGAGCCTGCGATGGATACATGTAATCCAACCTGCATATCAATGATTCATTTGAGGATAATTTAAACTCGTAGGGAATAATCCGACTAATATCTGACCCCCGAAAATTTTTGATGTTAGTAGGATAATCAAATTTTTAAGGTTAGTAAGAACAAAGAAAACATGTTTAAGATTGGAATAAAGGATTTGGTAAAGTACCCTTTTCTAACAGAAGCCGGAGATTATCTGCGAGATACAGGATTAAGCCTTGAACAACTAGGTCATCCTGACTGGAAGCCTATAGTAGAGAAGGCGTATGGTAGAATTGTAGTTGCATCCTCTGGTCAAATTTATGGCTCCGACCTAGAATCCATAGATAATGATTCTGAATTACTTTCCTTTTTAGTGGCTATAATCTTGTTAAAGTCAGCAGGTGTTGCCACGCTGATCAGAAGGTTTTCTCTGGCAGAATCTAGGAGATCTGAAAGATATTTACAACAAGATCTTTTGGTAAGTAGAGATAAAAAAAATCTAGAGCTCCCCTTAAAAATAATTCGAGATCTATTTGCCGTTAATGTATCAATTGATAATGATGAATTTGTAATCAAAGTACCAGATTATCTAGAACGTGCTGTACATTTTCACGAAAAGGAGTGGAAACTAGTAAATCGTAGGGTAACAAACGGTCTTGTCCGTTTGACTGCCCATGAAACAGTCAGACTGATACGTACTGAACTTGGAGAATACATTAATGGAAAAATTCAATCAGTTAACGTTGATTCTATCCCTCAAGGCTTCAAGCAAAGAGTCGAAGACTTGGTTTTACTTGCCAAAAAGTTTTCAGACACAACTTATGTCACTTCAGAATATCCACCATGTGTTAAACACGGAATTGAAGTCCTTGAAAAGGGGGAAAACTTGCCGCACTCTGGAAGATTTCTACTTGCTACTTATCTTCTTTCCAGGGGTCAGACTGTTGCTCAGATTGCACCTCTTTTTAAAAATGCTCCAGATTACAATGAAAGAACTACAAAATATCAACTAGAACATATCTCAGGATCATCTGGAAGTGGAACTAAATATCAATGTCCATCATGTGAAAAATTAAGAAGCGAAAGTCTATGTTTTGCTACGCCTGACTGTGATGGAATAATTAATCCAGTACAATTTGGCAAAAAGAGGAAAACCCAATGAATGAAAAAAATGCTTTGTTAATAGAAGGGTCCTTCAAGGAATATTATTTCAATCGTTTTGATTTGATACATGTTCCTAAAAGAGCTACCGAAAGAGAATTTGGATATCAGAAATTCAACTCTGGAATGATTAGACATCTAGCCATAAGAAATGATAAGGAACTCCATCTCTTGTTAATGAAGGAAATTCCATCTGATGTATATTGTTCAAATGCATACTATACATTTCCAAATTTTCCAATGTCAGAAAAAGATTGGAAAGGTGCTGACTTGATCTTTGATATTGATGCAAAAGACTTGGCTTTACCATGTCGAAAAGATCACATCATCTTCAAGTGTAGCTCTTGCAATAACTCATTAATTGAATTTCAATCACAGTGTCCCAAATGTGGTTTCACAAAGTTTGAGACAGCATCTATAAGTTGTAAAAATTGTATCTCTGAATCTAAAAAAGAAGTAACAAAGCTTGTTGATATCTTAACAAATGATTTGAATATTAAAAAGGAAGAGATCGAAGTCTATTTTTCTGGAAATGAGGGATTTCATATCCGGGTGACAAATAATGATTATGAACCATTGGGTTCTCAAGAAAGGGCAGACCTTGTAGACTATATCATGTTCACTGGGGCGATACCTGAATCCTTTGGTATTAAAAGACAAAATAATTCAAAGTCCACTCTTCCAACCCTTGAGGAAAAAGGATGGCGGGGTAGAATTGCTCATAAATTATTTACATCAAAATCCAAGACTCCTAAAATAACCAAGGATATAATTTCCAATGGTTATTCTGCATTCCAAGTGCAGTTAGAAGAAATAAAGAAAACTATGGGAGTACGAGTAGATCCAAAAGTAACTATGGATATTCATAGGATATTCAGACTTGAAGGTTCCATAAACAGCAAGAGTGGTCTTTCAAAGATTCAATGTAATAATTTAGATTCTTTTGATCCGTTTTTCGAGGCATGTTTGTTAGGTGATGATAAAGTAGAGATTATGGCAGATTGTCCATTACAAATTAGCCTCAAGAATAAGAAATTTGGTCCATACAAAAAAGAACTAGTTTCTTTGCCAAAGTATGCTGCAGTTTACATGTTGTGCAAGGGCCTGGGAAATGCAATCTAAAGAACACCTCTCTATTTGACTTATTAATGGTGTTTTAGAAAAGAAATTAGGTAAGACACTATGAAACAAAGGAAGGTAAGCTGATCTTGTATAATTCATCGACTCAATCCAGTCCACCTCCACGTGATTCTGGAAAATATGTCAGAATAGGGATTGTAGCTTTAATTGCTATTGTAATTTTTGTTCTAACTAGTAACCAAGCAGTAATCTTATACATGAATACACAAGAGTTTGGTACTCTCTTTACAAAGCCACTTTATTTCTCGTTACTCTCTGCAGTGGTTTTATCCTCTATTGCATTGATACGTGTAAACATCAAAAATCGATCATCTATAGCTTGGTATGGTCTTAGTGTTGCTCTGACATTTTTTAAGAGAGGAAGTAGCTCCTCTGTTGCAGAAAGTATTCCAAGTTTTAAGGAATACAAGCTTAGTATTCCAAACTTTGTAATCTGGCAGATAACAAAGGTTGTACTTTTTGGAGCTTTCTTTACCAATCTCATGTTTGGATTTGCTATGGCATATTTACTTGATGTACACGATCTAGGTGTTAAAAGTATCTCCAAGATATTCTCACTTCCATTTGTTACACTACCAACTGATCCCTCTTTTGCCGTAACAAACGTTGTACCCATGATTCCTTCACTGACAATTCTCGTACCTCCAATTCTTGCTGTAATT
>JBGPGB010000127.1:0-5329 GCA_041483595.1 Nitrosotalea sp. | reverse complement strand
TTAAAAGATTTTCTTAATAAATTGGGATACGAAAATGTAGAAACTTGTAAAAATGGAAAGGATGGTATTGGATTATTCCGCAAACTTACAAATTCTGCAAAAAGTCCAATAGTTTTGCTAGATTTTCACCTTCCTGATATGAAGGCAAACGAAATAATGGAAAGTATTTTTAAAATACGTCCAAACGCAAAAATTATTCTTGAAACTGCAGACGACAAGTCTGAAGAGCAGATTAAAGATGTCCTTCGAGGAGGAGCATACCAGTATATTCAAAAACCCATAAGATATGAAAATCTTAAAAACATCTTTGAAACTTTGGAAAAAGAAGTAGATCATATTGAAGAAATCCCATCAGACGATCTTGAAAAAATCACTTCACATTTGAAATCCTCGTACAGAATAAGCTTTGCAAGACTTTCAGAATATTGTAATGTGGAAAATGATCTATTAAAGAAATACTTGATACAGATTGAAAAAGAAAAAAAGATAATGAAAATCTCAGACATGAAGGAAATTTCATGTAGTCAGTGCAACTCTCTAAGGATTCTCCCTAATTTTTTCTGCCCTGCCTGTCATAGTACTAACTTTGTACAAGGAAAATTAATAGAGCATTTCAAGTGTGGTAATATTTCAGTTGAAGATTCTTACAAAGAAAACAAATGCCCAAAATGTAATAAGGAAATTAAGATTCTTGGTGTTGATTACAAGTCTTTGGATAATTATTACATCTGTAACGACTGTGGGGACAAGTTTCCAAACCCATCTGAAGATTATATCTGTATAAAATGCAATAATAGGTTCACATTAGAAAAAGCTAAATGGGTTAACAGTCAGGGATATCTTGGATATAAAACATCACCAGTTTAGTACGGCAGTGCTCATATACACATCCTCGAAGTACAACTCAAAATATAAATAAAAAGAAGTAACTTGAAGAAGTGAGAACTGAGTTAAGTTTCAGTAGAGGATAATCAACTGAGAATATGGATTGATGCACAAACGGCATATTCAAAAAAAATGTTTCGAATTGATATAAAAATGAAAGGTGTTTAGACCGATTAATCTTTAAAGATTTTCTGAAATCTAAAGGTGGTACAATACACATGTTGAGTGAATTGTCCAAATGAACGATATTCTCATTCACAATTCTAAAGGCTGAAACAAATCGGAGCACAATATATGGAGGAAATGTCAAAGTAAGAGAGATGTCATTAGAAGATTATGCTGAAAAAGCAGTTCAAATTGCTCTTGAAAATGGTTCTCAGTATTGTGACGTAAGGGCAGAATCCATGAGTACCAAGGGATTTGTAATTGAAAATGGAGAGGTTGAAAATTTTATCTTGCTAAGTGATTCAGGCTTGGGAATAAGAGTACTCGTCAACGGAGCATGGGGATTTTACTCTGTTTCAGATCCAAAATCATTTGATCAAATTAAAGAAAATGTTGAGGATGCAGTAAAATCCACCCAGTACTATTCTACAAATAAAAAACAAAAGATAAGGCTAGCAGAAGTTAGATCTTTTGTAGATGAAGTAAATTTCAAAGTAAAAATCGAGCCAACTATTGAAGAGATGATTCAAGTTGGTCTTGAATCTGATAAAATAATTCGAAGTAAAAAAAGAATAATCCACTCATCTGTATCTATTCATCATGATAAATTTCACAAGTACTTTGTAAATAGTGAGGGATCAAAAATAACTCATAACTTTGATGACGTTATTGCTAACTTGTCAGCAACCGCACATTTTTCTGGACTCACAGAATCTGTTAATACTACAGAGGGGGGAAGAGGGGGACTGGAAATTATTACGGGAAAAAATGAAATACTTGTAGCTGCACAATCTATATCTGAGAAAGCTGATGCATTACTTGATGCAAAAACAGTAAAAGAGGAAAAAGCAACTGTAGTAATGAATCCAGATTTTGTCGCATTGCTTACTCATGAAATTTTAGGGCATCCATCGGAGGCTGATAGAGTGCTTGGGAAAGAGATGGCATGGGCAGGTGGTGCATGGTGGGCAGGAAAGATTGGAACAAAGATTGGCTCTCCTGAACTAAATGTGATTGATGACTCTACAATCCCTTCAAGTTTGGGTTGGTACAAGTATGATGACGAAGGTGTACCTGCAACAAAAAAGTTGCTCATAGAAGATGGAATACTGTGCAATCATTTGCACAGTAGAGAAACTGCCGCGCAGTTAAATGTCAATCCTAATTCTTCTATGAGATCTGCTGGTTACTCATTTATGCCCCTTATACGAATGGCATGTACTTGCATTGCGCCTGGGAATTGGAATCCTGACGAGATGATTAAAGATGTAAAAAGTGGATATCTGATTTGTAATATGAAAACCCCCTCAATAGACATGATGAGATACAATTGGAGTATATCCTGTCAATATGCTCAAAAAATTGAAAACGGGGAATTGGGAGATTTACTACGAGATGTAATTGTGATGGGAAATTCACCAGAATTTTTTGAGTCAATAGATGCAGCGGGAAAAGATTTCCAGGTAAGGCCAATAACAAACTGTGGGAAAGGTGATCCTATGCAAATTATGAGAATGGGTAATGGAGGTCCACATATACGTGGTAAATCTATTGTGAAAAGTGTGGCAACCTAAATTGTCTGAAATGTTAAAGGATGTACAAAATAGGGTAATTTCATGTGTTAGATGTAACCTTTCGAAATCAAGAACTAATGCAGTGCCGGGAATTGGAAGTCAAACGTCTGACGTGATTTTTGTAGGAGAAGCACCTGGAAGAAATGAAGATCTTCAAGGAAAACCGTTTGTGGGAACTGCTGGCCAGATTCTTACTGAAGCATTAGAATATGCAGGATTTGCTAGGGACCAAGTCTATATCACTAATGTAGTTAAATGTAGGCCTCCCAATAACCGACAACCTGTCACGGAGGAACGAGACGCATGTAGGCAATATTTATCCGAGGAGATAAAAATAATCAAACCAAAAATAATTTGTATTTTGGGCAACACTGCTTATAGCTCATTATTGGATGGTAATTCTATTACGAAAAATCGTGGCAAGATTGTAAAAAATAATGGACAACTTTTTTTTATTACAGTTCATCCCGCTGCAATAATATACAATCCTCCATTAAGACAAATTCTCAAGGATGATTTTGTATTACTTGCACAAACACTCGATAAATTAAGAAAGGGTTTAGACATAGAAATATCAAAATGAATATAATTCCACGTTCATTTTATGCCAGAGATACAGTAGAAGTTGCTCAAGACTTGCTTGGGAAAATACTAGTCAGAAAAATTAATGGAAATACGATATCTGGAATAATAATAGAAACTGAAGCATATAGGCACAAAGATGATGCAGCAAGTCACTCGTTTGGGGGTATGACTGAACGTAACAAATCTATGTATGGTGAAGTTGGTAGAGCGTATGTTTACTTCACCTATGGAATGCACTATTGTGTAAATGCCGTAGCTCGAAGTCAAGATTATGACGCCGGGGCAGTTTTGATCAGATCTCTTGTCCCACAACACGGGATGGACTTTATGTCAAGGCAGAGAAAAACTCGTGATATTTCTAATCTTACAAATGGTCCTGCCAAATTGACCCAGGCATTGAATATAACCAAGAAGGAGTATGATGAAGATCTAACTAAAAGAACTAATCTGTATGTGGTAGAAGGGCACAAAGTAAAACGATCAGAAATCAAGACTGGACCACGAATTGGAATAAAAAAAGCAACTGACAAAGCGTGGAATTTTAAAATCGTAAAAAATATCTTCGAAGAAAATTAGGAAGATGGGGAGGGTCTTGCTTCTAGTGTGGTAGTCAAGTCGATTGATTTTCCTAGTCTGTTAACCGTTACCACAACTTTGTCTCCAACATTTTTCTGTTGATCTAGATACACAATGACATCATAAATTGTCTTGATCTGATGACCGTCTATTGATGTTATGATATCTCCCCCATGGGGAATATTGTTTTGATCAGGTGTGGCAGGATTTATTCCTGCCTTCTCTGCTGGTCCACCTTTTACTATTTGTTCAATTATCACACCCTTGAAGTTTCTTGATAACCCATTTGCAAGAGCAATATCTGGATCTAGACTTCTTCCTGAAATGCCAAGATATGGATGAGAATAAGTTCCATCCTTGATTAAAACTGGGACTATTTTGTTTATGGAATTAGATGGTACTGCAAATCCTATTCCAGCAAAATCACCTGTGGTGGTCTTGATGGCTGTATTCATCCCTATTACTTGACCATTCAAATCTAGTAATGGTCCGCCTGAATTGCCTGGGTTGATAGCTGCATCAACCTGTATTATGTCTGGTATTGAAAAACCTGCGGCATTATCGTTTGGAAGTAGCCTGCCAACCTGACTTATTATGCCAGTTGTCATCGAGTCGGCAAGACCAAATGGATTTCCAATTGCAATAACCTGCTGTCCTACCTCAACCGCTGAGGAATCCCCAATAGTCAGAGGAACAAGAGATTCGTCAGAAAGATTATCTGTTATTTGTATCACAGCAATGTCATTTCCTGGATCCGTGCCTACAACCTTTGCTGTGTAAGTATTACCATCAACAAAAGACACGTTCACTGTTTTTGATCCTTCTACAACATGATTGTTAGTAATTATTCTTCCATCTTTATCATACACAAAACCGGAACCTAGTCTAGTGGATTGACTCTGAAGTGGCTGACCATTAATTATGATGTTGTTATCTACTGATGATACTTTACTTGTTATCTGGACTACTGAATTCTCCACGTTTTTGAAAATATGTGTAAGAGTAGAATCCATTGTTAGGGGACTTGAAGATCCTACCGGTCCCGCCGGCCCTTGTATTCCTACTGGTCCTTGTGGACCTGGCGGTCCTGCTGGCCCTGGTGGACCTTGAACAGTTGCCTGCGATATATCATTTAAAATCCTTCCATTGCTAAATTGTAAAATACCTATAGCTGAAAGGGCAATAATTATTCCCATAAGGACGACTTCAAGCTTTCTCATATTGAAATTTCAAGTAATATATCATGAATCGAAATAATATTCTTTACTATCAATTGTTCCCCTAGATGGTTATTACTATTGATTTTTTGGTTTTGTCCTTTGCAATCTAGTAACCATTACATAAATATACACAGGCATCATTACTTTGATAGTGGTAAAGAAGCAGAAGAACAAGTCTAAAAATAGTCCTATTTCTAAGAATATGATACTAACAGTTGCAATTTTAGTAGCTGTCGTAGGTGGAGGTGTTTATTATCTCTGGATATCTGCGGTTCCAGTGAATGGTACGACACCAGTATTTGAGCCCGCATCTAACATCTACAT
>JBGPGB010000126.1:0-5359 GCA_041483595.1 Nitrosotalea sp. | reverse complement strand
TTTCATCTTAGGGTAAAAGACAAAAGATTTTCGCAGACTCTGGGTTCAACAAAAAATCCTTTACCTGATTCATTATTTCAAGGAGTAAATGTCTGGGTTGTTGTAATTGATCAATTTTCTTCCATTCATACTAGTTTCCAAATTGACATTCCTAGGACTGATTTGGAATCTACAGAATATGTAAAACCAGAACCAGAAATCATAACTCATCTTACAAAATCCGAGCCAGAAGTTTCTAGTAAATCAAAACCTTCGACAGATCATTATCAAAATGAAAGAGGATCAAGAGGACCACCAGGACCTATGGGAATACCAGGGCCAATGGGATTACCAGGACCAATGGGTCAATCAGGTGTACAAGGCCCTCCAGGACAAATGGGTGTACAAGGTGACAAAGGTCCACCTGGTCAACCAGGCGATAAAGGTGACAAAGGTCCACCTGGCCAACCAGGCGATAAAGGTGATAAAGGTGACAAGGGACCAATAGGTGACAAGGGAATAACGGGGGACAAAGGTCCACTTGGTCCTCAGGGTCCACATGGAGAAAAAGGTCCACTTGGTCCGCCAGGAGACAAGGGAGACAAAGGAGACAAGGGAGACAAAGGACCGATAGGTGAAAAAGGGATTACTGGTGATAAAGGCCCTCAAGGAGATAAGGGTACTCGTGGTGGGGAAGGTGAAAAAGGAGAACGGGGAGATAAAGGTGACAAAGGTGATAAAGGCGATAAAGGATTAACTGGAGAACTTGGTCCAATTGGAGAAAAGGGACCAACAGGTCCACCTGGTCTTCAAGGGGATAAAGGAATTATTGGATCACCTGGTGAACAAGGTCCTAAAGGTCCCTCAGGTCTACAAGGTGATAAAGGTCCATTAGGTCCTCAAGGTCTACAAGGTGACAAAGGACTAACTGGTCCTCAAGGTCTCTTGGGTGATAAAGGTCCGCAAGGTCCACAAGGTCCAGCCGGAGAAAAAGGCCTTACTGGAATTCCAGGTCCTCAGGGTGAAAAAGGTTCTAGGGGATTACCAGGTCCAAGTGGTGATCAAGGTCCTCGTGGCACACCAGGTCCGCAGGGCCCTCCAGGCCCTCAAGGAATTCAAGGTCCTCAAGGCGAAAAAGGTACTACTGGTCCACAAGGTACACCTGGCGATAAAGGTCCTCCTGGAATTCAAGGTCTACCAGGTCCGCTAGGTCCGATGGGACCACAAGGCCCACACGGTGAAAAAGGCCCTCAAGGAGTCCAAGGTCCACAAGGTGACAAAGGACTAACTGGTCCGCAAGGTCCAGCAGGAGATAAAGGTCAATCTGGTCAACTAGGACAGCAAGGTATTCCTGGAGAACAAGGTCCAAGAGGTCCCCCAGGTCCACCAGGTGATAAAGGTCCTACGGGATTCTCAGAACAAGAACGTGCATTAATAACACAATTACTTGAGATGCTTGCTTCTAAAAATATGATTACAACTGAGCAGCAAATAAAATTGATGAGTTTCTTATATTAGAAAATCAGTTTCAGATTCACCCCATCAACAATATGCCTAGATCCAGTCATAGATGTGAATATTGTTTCTATATGTTTGGATCTACTATGTATGCAAAAAATCACCACCAAAATTTTTTTCATGATTATTATGTCATGCAAGACCATTACGTCTACAAATGGCCTAATATTTCTTCTATACAGTTTTTTTCTATTTGCATTTCTAAATGGTTTATTGTGGTACTTAGAATATATTTTCTAATTCTCAGCATCAGTCAATTAGTGGAATGTCCAAACCATATTTTTGATTCCGTTTGAACCCTGGACTCATACCTGTAAATTTACAATTGCGTTTACTTCAAATAACTCGAACTAGATCCAATTTGTATGAGCGCTTCAAAAGATAAGGTAGAATTCAAAATGTTAGATCATCAAAGAGTGGGAGATGAACATGTTACTTTCAAGCTTGAAGATGGTACCATGGTAAAAGTTAAAGTTGATCTGGACAGAGTAGGGATTGCTATTAATTACAAGAATCCTGATGGGACGCCACATTATGCCATTAATGCATCACTAAAGTTATCAATAATTCCTAATGAAAGAAAATTTTTTGTAGAGCCTGATGTAGTTAAAGGCAAATCGCCATCTCCTCCAGGTCAAATGTTTAGCTAAAATATTACAAATTATCGCCTACAAAGAAGCGATAATCTGTTTAAAATTTTATCTTCGTCTTTTTGACGCTGCTCTTCTTACAGCTGATCGCATCGCAGCACGTCTTAGAAGAGATCTTCCTACTGCTCTTCTTACAACAGCTCGCTTAACAGCTCTTTTTGCGACTGCGCGTTTTACGATTCTCCGCTTAGCAACTCTTCTTACAGCTGATCGCTTAGCAACTCTTCTTACAGCTGATCGCTTAGCAACTCTTCTTACAGCTGATCGTTTTGCAGCTTTTCTTACAACGGTGCGCTTTACAGCTTTTCGTTTAGCAGCTCGTCTTACTAGTTTTGCCATTGTGAATTAGTGAATTTACTAGTTTTTCTATCGTGACGCTTAAGAAAATTACACTAAATGATGAGTAATATATGCACAATTTTTTTACAAAAATTTAATTTTTAATCATAGTTTAGTAACTGATTGATCTAAAAGTCTTTTTTTCTTTACAACTATAATTTCCATCTAAACTTTACATTTGTTTTGTCTTCTTTTTTGTTTGGTGGAATCTCTAGAATGAATTAATTCTTATTTCGTTCTTGTAAAATACTTCTTTCACTGAATGTATTAACTTTTCTTAGATTGAAAAAGAAATTTTTCTTCACACAAGATTTTTTCTATCTAGCCTTTACTATTGTAAGAACGTCTTCATCTTGTAATACATGATTGATACTAACTCGTTGACCGCCAAACTTTACGCTCTTTCCCCACACCAATGCATATCTAAAATCTTTTTTGAGGTCACGATGAAGCTTGTCACATATCTCCATTACAGTAGATTTGTCTCTTGTTATCAAGGGCTCTTTGTAATCTGTTTCACCGCCTTTTGGTCTCATGTAAATTCTGATAAAATCTAATTTATCGTATATTATGTCTTTTAGTGCATTAATGTTGATGTCTGAATCTGCTGATATGGGAACAAATTTTGACTTTGATTTTTGCTGTAGTTCATTTACAAAACCTTGGTTTACAAGATCTATTTTATTCATTATTGTAAGAGACTGGACATAAAATTTGTTGCCTGATATGAAATCTATGACTTGCTCGGAATCGACATCCTCTCGAATTAGTACTCGGCCATTGTTCATGCCATAAAGTCTGAGTATGTCTTTCATTAGACTCATGGACATCTTGGTAAGAGGAACCTGCTGGCTTACAGAAATTCCACCATCTCCAGTCTTTTCTATTACTATGTCTGGAGGTTTTTGATCTAATCGAATTCCTATGTTTCCAAGTTCCGTTCGGATGACATCTTCAAGGTAAGGTTGGAATACATCGAGAATTATCAATACCAAATCTGCACTTTTAGCAACAGCAAGAACTCTTTTTCCAAGGCCTCTTCCTGTTGACGCCCCTTTAATAATTCCGGGCAAGTCAAGTATCTGAATCTTCGCACCCCGGTGCTCCATCATTCCTGGAACTACTGTAGTTGTTGTAAATTGAAAAGCGCCAACTGCAGATTTTGCATCGGTTAATCTATTGAGTAAAGTTGACTTTCCTACACTCGGGAGACCAATTAATACTACTGTTGCATCACCAGTTCTTTTTACATCAAAACCAGCTGAACTTCCAGAGGATCTTGATTTTACCTCTTCTTGTTCTCTGCGAAGCTTTGCCAGCTTTGCCTTGAGCAGACCTACATGATGTTCTGTCGCTTTGTTGATCTGAGTTTTTGACATCTCATCTTTGATGGACTGGATTTTTTCTGGAATTCCCATCTGTATTTTAGTTGTACCATGCTGAATAAAATCTTACTACTTTGTATTTGTCTATCATGCCTGAATTTTTCTTGAAATTCTAGGTTTTGATGTACTGGAGAAACATGTTGCCAAAATAAACCATCATAACTGCACTAGATGTTCTTGCAATACTCATGGCTATTACAAACTTCTTAAAATTGTATTTTTTTACTCCTGCTATTATTGTGACAACCTCTGTTAGTATTGGAACCAAGCTTAGGACAAAGATTATGCTCCAACCATACCTGTTCAACCATTCAAAGCTTTTTTGGTGATGATCTTCTCTATGAGTCTTTCTTAAAATCTTGTAAATTTTCCCACCATCATATCCTATAAAATATGTGACAATTCCTCCTATGACCGACCCAATTGACATTACTGTGAATACCATTATCTCGCTTTGACCATCTAAAAGTAATGCAGTAGATGTGACTACAATTGGAAAAGGAACTACAGCTGCAAATACCGCATTGAGAAAAAGACCTAGTAATCCATATTTTACAAAGAAGGGATTCTCAAGTATTGGTCTTAAGAAATCAATTAACATGAATTGGATTGAACTCTTCCTTGTAATAGAGCTAACTGAGTTTAAAATATAATTAGAATTGATCGGATTCTTTTCTGTTTTTGATCTTTGAATATAGTACCTTGCTTTCTTTCTTGATGTATACAATTCTGCTTGCTGGTATTACTTCAAAATTTTCGGACAGTTTCAGAAATTCTTGAAATGTCGTCTCTTTTATTTCACCCAAGTCAATATATCCTATTGAATATAAATTTGGATTATCTTTGTATAATGCCTTGCTAAAAATTTCTGCAATCTTGCCTTTTCTTGCCATGAAAATTTGAGAATTAATAACTATTTTAGTTAGCAGTTATTATGATGGAGGTTGACCTCATGTTTTTTATATCAAGTATCTAATTTCACGCGTGAATTCTTAGTGTTAACTTTTAGATGTGAATTAACCTGACTCTATTTATCGCCTAGAAATCCATATTGTAATATGTAATCTCTTCCGTATATGTCCATCATAGACTTTATTGCCTTTATGGATTCAGCAGCCTGGGCTGCTTGAAGTTCTGCCAGGTTATTTCTGTCAAGATTTTGATGAGTGTAATAACCTATTGGCTGGGCTGGTAATTCAACTAGAGATTGGGATTGAATACTGATTACTTTGCCATAACCGTCTGATAATACTAGGGACACAAGCTTGTTCTCCGGATCATAGATGAATGTTACCTTACCAGATGTGTCTCCAAATACGGCAAATGTATCATGTATTTTTGAGAATATGGATGGCTTGTCATACCCATCAACGTCTAGCTGTTTTTGCAAGTCAGCATAGTTATCATATACTTTAAAGTTTGATGGCATCTGCATTGCGGATGGTGTAAGGAACTCGCCTGAGAAGATTACTGCATTTGTAAATATCC
>JBGPGB010000125.1:0-5364 GCA_041483595.1 Nitrosotalea sp. | reverse complement strand
TTCTTCTTGGCTATAAATCCAACGACTATACAATACATCAAAGATAACAATGTTGAGTTTAATCTTTATAATTATCGTAAACGTTTAACAGAAGATGTTAAAAAGTATTATGAAGAACTATTTCCATGACATAGTTTTTTATATCGCTCAATGACATCATGTGGATCGCCATTGTATTCTAATTCTGAATGAACCATATCCAAACAGACTGGTCCTTTTTTCATAGACATAACGGTATCATACCAAATGATTGCTTTGCATTGCTCTGGTGTCAACACTCTACCTTCATAAAAAGCTAATAATTCGTCGGGAGTCCAATCCGGCTGAAAACCAGGCATAGATTCGAGGACTGCCTTCATGCAATCATCGTTCCCCCCTGAAAAGGAATCAATCATATTATCTCCAAAATTGCCACCATGTACGTTTGACAAGTCCTAATTTCTTTCGGGCCATCTCTAACAATAACATGTAGGCGTCTTGCTTAGTGTTAAATTTCACTAGACTTGCCCATAAATTAGTTAACTCACTAATATAAATCCAAGTACGAACACCATTTCTTTTAATGATCCAAGTCGCCTCAAACTTATCACCTGTTTCATCTGATAAATCCTTTAAGAACCTATCAAGTGGAAAACGTGCAATATCAGGATGCACTTCTTCTGCTGCATTTACAAGAACTTCATGCTCAATTGGCGCATTAACATCGCCTGATTCTATAAATTTTTTGTGGTCTTCGGGATGATTCTTCTCATGCTCTTCAAACTTCATCATGTCACGATGGTAAAGAGCCTTCACTTGCGCAGAAGTCATCTCTCTAGTTTCATAGAAAACATGAAGCCGTTGGCCACTCCAACTGCCTTTATAGTCTGGATTTGTTTGTTGTAATGCTAAGATACAATCATCACTGAGATGACTTTTGTAATATTCTTTGAGGCATTCTTTACTACAGAAGTCGTAAAGATTTATGCCTTCCTCAAAATCGTATAACCCTAGAGTTTCATCGTCTATTTTATTTTTGCATATAAAGCAATTTGTTTGATCTACCATAAATTAAAACCATTATAAGTATACTGCGTGGTGGAAGTCAAATACGGCCTGTAAACTATCTTCTTTAAAATTAATGTCCAATAGATTTAAGCCTACCATAACCCAAGACTCAAGATACTCTCCTGATTTATCATAATGACGCAAAACTCCAACAGCATCACCATTCACTTCTAAAAATCGAATGTGATTATGGTCTTCTAGAATTGATTTGTTTGTGAAAATGACTTCAAATTGTTCCCATATCATTAAAACTGGCTTCCATACCTTCTTTCCATTTTCTTCGACTTCCAAACTTTCAATAACTTTCATACTAGGATTTTCATCTATTTCTACTCTATTTTCGGTTATAAGAGCGGCATCCTCACCAATAATTTCAAAAGTCCAATAGTCTTTAAATTTATCTTTTAACCAAATATTTTGAACCATGTATAATCCCTTCTAGAAAGTCACTATTTATGTAGTTACCTTGTAGAAAGTTTATACAACAAATCCTCAACACTTTTGGCAATTTTAGGAAGTGCTATCTTTGACGATAGTTCAGGCTTGTCAGCAACGTGCCAATATTCAATTTGATCTGCATAATAAGGAAATAACTTCTCAACCATTGGTCTATGCTCTTGTTCATCTAAAGCTATAAACAAATCGTGAATCTTAAAATCCTCATTAAGTAATTTGGCTGGCATTCTATAAGAAGGTGATCTAATATCTAATGTTTCTAAGAACTTTAGAACAGTATCAGAGATAGGATTAGTAAAAGTGCAAGGATTTAAACCCTTAGAATATGCGCAACTCTCTAATTTTAAATCAGGAGCCAAATGGTTAAAGTATAGTTCAGCGAATCTGCTACGGTAATAGTTACCAGTACAAATAAATAGAATCTTCATTTAATCCAACCTCAATGTTAAACACTTGCAAGCTCCACCCGCCTTTATAAATTCACTCATATCTGTATCATAAACTTTAAAACCGCAATCTTCAAGTAGTTTTCTAGTTTCTGGACAGTATGATGGAATAATTACGTTATTATCTATACAAACAGCATTACAAGCAAAATGTTTGGCTTCCTTTTCTGGCACAACTAATAACTTTAACTTCAAACCACTTATATCTTCAAATGCTGGTGGGTAAATTAATGCGCAATCTCTAGGCAATGGACAGAAACAAGTGTCTAGATGATAAAAGTAAGGGTTATTTAACTTGAGAATATATTTCTTCTCTGAGAAGAAATCATAAGTAGATACATCACTGCGAAAGCCGTAACCACAATACATATCATTGTCAATCGTTAAACAATCTCCTGCACCTTCAAAGAAGATATTATCAGGAAACTTAATACAATCATAACCAAGTTTAATGAGGAATTTGCTATAACACTCTCTTTCAGGTTGCCTTTCGGGATGCCTAAAGTTTGACAAATATACTTGGCCCATCGGTTTGCCGTCTGGCCTAAGATACTTTTCCTTAATAAACACACCGGCATTAGCAGTAAAAACAATATCCGGCAAGTTTTTCTCGCCGGACATTTCAATTATCTCAACACCAATATTTTTCAATATATCAACTAAATCAGTCCATTGTCTGATTGCTAATTTTCGGTCGGCTTGATTCTCAACATTCATCCAGGGATTAATTGAATATTCAATACCATAGAACTCTGGATTACATACTAAGATTTTTGCCATGATAACCTCTTAAATAACGTTTTCTGGCGCTTTCGAGTCCTGCCCGCCCTGGTAATCTGCTGTATAAGTTGTTTTCTTCCTTACAGAGTTCCTTTGTATTTTGCTAAAGGATGGTTGAATCAACGGGTGAGCCTCATTAAGAAACCATTCCTTAAAACCGTCTTTGTTAACATACTGAGGCAACTTACCTTTGTTGTCAAAATGATGCTGCTTTACCCAGTCGTGCCCAAATTTCCAATTAAGATAACGACGTTGTTTCTCTGATTTAGCTGGCATAAATATCCTTAATAAAACTTAATAGATGTTATAATTGTATCTATGATTTCATCTCTAGTTTGTGATGGAGCATACCAAGCATCCAAATAAGGAATATCCACTACCCAACCCTGACCCTCACCACCAAAGCTAACAGTTGCCATAATTATATGAATAAGACCTCGTTCTCTATTAAAGTTTATATCAATAGTTATTTCCGGTGACAAACTTCCAGAACGATGCCCTTTCGTTAACAACTTACCGATACCAGCACTTCTGATATTGAAGTAAACTATATAATAATCTTTATTAACCTCTTTTGTGTCCTGATAGTCGTAAATTAATGGCGCAGCAGCTTTTACTCTATCCGACAATCTCTTGACGAAGGTTAAGAAGTTCTTATGATCCTCTGCCGTGCTGTCAATTGCTTCGTTGTATACTTTTTCAACTTCAACAAATACTTCTTTTGCTACTTCCTCTTCTCTTCCGGCATATTCTTGTAGTTTTGGCTTGAATACTCTTTTAAGAATCCATGTAGGTGCGCCCAACAAGTCATCTGTTAATCTTTCGATGTATACGCCAATATTAGGTGTTACACGTACTCTGACAGTGCCTTGTTGTTTCTTTTCTCCCCAAATGACTTCATCAAGAAATGCTGAACTTGGTTTTAATCTACCGCCGATCTTTTTACGAGCAAGAACATCCATAAACCATTGAGTTGAGAAAGGCTTGATGGGCTTATCGTCATCTTGTGGTTTATCTTCTTCTTTTTCTTTTTGGGCTTCTAATTCTTCAAAGCCAAAAATATCCCGACGTTCAATAAATTGTCTAAACTGTGGTCCCATACATTATATATAATGTGCAGCAAATGAAAAGAGGAAAACATGCTCCGATTTCGTGAATATGCCCAAAGACAAGACAATTTGGGATTGGACATAAATGGCCTTCGTGCTATGATATTAAAAGCATTGGGAGGAAATCCTGAAAATAAAGAAGCATATAATACGCCTTTGGTTCAATTTGCTGAACCTGCACAACTGATTCAGCGACTTAACTCCCTAAAGGGATTAGAGCAATTGATCGCTCAGACTCCATCTGCCACGGCTGCACTGGAAAAGGCCCAACAGACAAATTTAACAGTTGGACAATTGGCAATGGTACTTATTCAGGGCAAATGATGAAGCACCCAAAAATTAAAGTTTACTGTAAAAACTGCCAAGAATGGAATATCGCCAAGATTGTCAACGTAGCAAGATATGCCTGCGACGGCGAGAATATATTCAAAACATATAAAGTTTTTGGCTGTGCAAGCTGTTCAAAACCACACCTATCACCTACTGGAAAATTTATTGAAGATTATGCAATTTTATGCAGAAACTACAATGTTGAGTGGCCAGGAATCTGAAAATGTCAAAAAAGCCTAATAGAGTGCAATATCAGGTAACACAAGCCGGGATGACTATGGCTGGATTTCTATACCCACAGAAATTCAATGTCGTATGCCCGTATTGTAGAATGGAAACTCTTTGCGCAAAAAGACACCTAAAACTACTTACCTACAATCATCAATTGTATGACGCTGTTGATATGTTTGTGATTGACGGGAATTGGTATTCTCAACACGTACAAGGTAGAAATAAGAAATATTATTGCTGCGCCCGATGCCATAAGTTTTTGCTTGGCCAAGGTGCAGCAAACGGCCAGTGGATAGATAGATTTTTAATTGTGGATTATGACGTGTTAAGCAAATGCCATAAAATTATCGACAATAGACCGAAAACAGCACAACAGGCCGCTAAACAAGCATTTGTTAAAAGTGTTGATATAAGAGTAGTCAATAAAGATACTCAACCTAAAACTGCGCCTAAACCGGCACAACCAAAAACACTACCAGCAGGACAACCGCAACAGCCAAAGAAGAAGAAAAAGAAATCAAAAGGCGGCGGGAATCTACCACAACAACCCCAACAGCCTCAACAAAAAGATAAAGACAAAAAGGCTAAATGGGGTGAGTGTCCAATATGCCACGGCTCCGTAAAGAGAAATGGTAGAAGAGATAAAAACAATAAAAGATATAATGTCATTCAAAATCACTTTTCTGGCAATAGGCAATGCGGCGGAAGCGAATTGTCTTGGGATGCAGTTATAGTGTCCAATCACAAAAAAGAAAAATATAAAGTGGTAATAGAAGAGGTCACTGATGGCAAACTATAATTTTGAAAACTATGAAGCATTTGCAAGAGATTGTGGTTCGTGGGCAAAATTGGGGATAGTAATTAAAGCCCATAAAATAAAAGCCTATTGTCAAAGCTGCAAAAAGTGGACATGGATAATTCAAAGAAAATCTTATTCTGGATTTACCTGCCAATGTGTGTGCGGT
>JBGPGB010000124.1:0-5437 GCA_041483595.1 Nitrosotalea sp. | reverse complement strand
GATATAAAAGGCACTGTTTCAACTGGCAAATCTTCCGAACAAGACAATTCCAAAAATAATGGTGGGAACCAATCTCAATCCAGAAGTGAACAACAATCAGAAAATTATGATTTACAGTTGGATAACGAAAGCAATGGAACACAAGTTGAGCACAAACAAGAAAGCAATAGAACACAATCTCAACATGAGCAAAAATCAGAATCTGAAATTGAGAATGAAAATAATAACATCAATGCTACTCATAAGATGACAGAACGGGATCGCTCCAATATTGAAGGTGCAAAAACAAATGAGACCATAGCAGCAGAAATTAATGTTGGAATAGGACATGTGGAACATAAATCCATTGATAAGAACATTATGGTGAAAACAGAAAACGTCACTAATGATTCAGTTACTATTACAGTTAATGCGTCAAGTGGAACAGGTCCAAAAGTGATACTCATCAATCTGAATAGTACCACCATAGATATCTCAAGTATAAAATCAATGCATGTGTTGTATGATGGTCATTCAATAACACCGGCTGCGAATATTGACGATATACTGCATACAACTAGCTCAGATCCTCCTCGCTATGCAATACTCATTACCCAAAGTGGAGCACAAATACTAATCTCAATTCCACACTTTTCATCACATACTATAACACTAAATTCAATTTCCAAAATCATTCCTACAGTTCCTGAGTTTCCTATTGCTATGCTAGTTATGCTAATTGCCGTTGCCTCTGCAGTTGCATTTTATAGAATTAAACCGTTCAAAATCTGATATTTTGTGATATCAAAAATAGTTCCCATTAATGGTGTATTTCGTTAATAAGCCAGAGCCTAGAATTAGTCCTTTTAATCTGAGAGTGTTAAACTAGTTCATAAGATCTACTTCCGGCACTTGTTTGAATGAAACCTAGAATGGCTGATATGGCCTGCTAATCTCCATGAATTCGAACTTTAATTAGAAAAAATTTTACTAAATGAAGGTTCTTAATTATACGGACCAAAAGAATTGTAGCTATTTTTGCCATCAGGTCTTTCTTGGTCCTCTTTGAGCAGTTTGGCTATCTGCTCCAGAATTCTGTGAGCATTTATGGTAGCTTCCGACTTGAGTTTGACTCCAGAAGCATCACTTTCTACAATTGCATATCTTGAGACTAGTTTGAGGTTGACATGATATTTGTCATTACTTGTCCATTGCAATACATATCCTCCATCACCTTCAACGATACCTATCCAACGTAAAGTGCCAAACCATTTTCCAAGTAATTTGTTTACCACATCTTCAACTTTGACATTAGTTGGAATGTATAATTGAATTATCTGTTCAAATTGTGCATATTGATGTGAGATTCTTTTAGATAGGTTTTCAAGATCAATTCTAGATTTTTTTATTAGCACAGTGTCTAGATTTTTGGTAAGCTTGTAGCCATAATCAGTTTTCTTGACTAATCCTGCATTTTCTAATCTATGCAATGATCTTGTCAGACTCTGTTGATGAATTCCTAATTTTCTTACAAGACCGTTAAATGTATACTGACTATCATTGATATCACTGTCCTGCTTTAGCAAAGACAGAACCTTCTTGTCGTTTGTTTGAAAATCATCAAGTGACATGTCAGGTGAATTATCTATTATAATCTGAACCATTTTATCATCGACTTTAACCTCTTTTTCGTTTACGGATTTGTCCTCTTTTTCTTGCGAGTTTTTGTTTTCCATATTTACTATCAAATAGTCCTATTACTTATTTAAAACTAGTTTAGCTGTAATCACTTGATCTGATTCTAACACTGTAGAATTCACAGATTTTATCAAATTACTTGTATTTTCTAACATTTTAGAATAATATATAGTGAATCTATTTTTTCTTGATTTAGCATTCCTTGAATTTAGTCGTAGTTTATTATTACAACACGGGCATCGTATTCCAGAGGATAGCGAATCCACAAAAATTCCACATATAGAACAGGGCCTTTGTCCCACTGCAAACCTATATCCTCCCAATGGTTTTTTTGCTGCAAATCTATAGCATATTCCTTTGCACTTCAAATTTCAATTTCTTCCTGATTGCGTATGCAATATTCTAAATAAAATAGACTAGTATTTACAAAACCCAGTCACACATGTTTTTATACAGATTCAAAAATAAATACCAGCTACAATCAGGCATAGTAGAGAACTAATGGTTGACATTTGGCCTTTTGTCGTAATATTCATTCCTACAATGTTCCTTCTTGGCATGCGCCATGCTCTGGATATAGACCACATAACAGCAATAGACAATCTTGTTCGATTACACAATGCCGTTAAAAAGTCTCGTTGGGTAGGTACCGGATTTAGTACAGGTCACATGATCTCAGTTCTTGCAGAGATGATTTTCATAATTTATGTAGTTGGGAGTATAATTAGCACTGGCAATATTGCATTTTGGGGCGGTGTAATAGGGGCGATTGCGCTAGGTACAATTGGTGGAATCAACATCTATTCGATGAAGAAATGGGGCAGAAGCGGCTCTGCCATACTTGCTAGCAAAGTTTTGAATAGAACGGGAGTCTTGGGTCCTGTCGGTTCTGCCCTAGTTACTGGACTCATTTTTGGATTAGGTTTTGATACTGCCACACAGATTTCTGCCATAACTTTGTCTGTTGTAGCATCCACTACTGCTGGTGTCCAGACTGCCTTGATCTTGGCAGGATTCTTTGCATTAGGCATGATTCCTGTAGATACCTTAGACAGCGTGGTATTGCGTTCAGCTTTTTCTAGAATAATTCATGCCAAAGGTTTTCGATACATGTCTTATGCCTTAAGCGGAACAGCGTTGTTAGTTGCCTCGGTTGCATCTTATGAAATATTGACTGGCTCTGAAATATTGCCAAAATTAACTGGTCCTGTTTTGGCAGTTGGAATAGTTTCAACATCATTTGCATATGGGTTTGTTACTAGAAAAACCAGAGTCAGAGAAAATACAGGTAAACCAGATCAATAAATTTCAAGAAACTAGTTTTTTTCAACATATTATTATTTGATTTTTAATTGAACCCTGGCAGAAGATGTCTGATTTTTTCTGCCAGAGTCATCGTTTTGATGTAATATCATTTATGGTAAGTGATTAGATGACAGTCATTTTTCAGTTTTCGGATCTAGTGAACTACCACTACAGGGCAGGAAGCATTCTCCAGTACCTGTCGGCTAACACTTCCAAGAACTTTGATTTTTCTAATGCCTCTCAATCCTTGGCTACCCATAACAATAAGATCACTATTACTTCTTTTTGCATAGTCAAGAATTGCTTTGGCAGGATTTTCTGACATGACTTTATAGCTTGCCTCAACCCCTTTGCTCTTACAATATTTGGTATTTTCTTGCATCATACGGTTTGCCTCATCTAATGCCTTTTTTACGTATTCATCAATTGCCTTTGTTGCACCTTTGCCCTTGACCACTCCAGAAAGTACTACTCCTGGCGGCTGTGTTGCAGATGCTGCTACAGATGTCAGTAGATCAATTTTTGCTTCAAGTTTTTTAGACAATTCAATAGCTTTATCCAAAGCTCTTTTGGAATACTCTGATCCATCAATTGGAACAAGTATACTAGAATAATTTTTTACCATAACCTAAGTTAATTTTCTAATTTTTATAGACATTGTAGAATACCATTTTTGATAATCAGCGCATCAATTGATTCAAGCATTTCAAAAGACTAGTCTTGTTGTTTATTCCGTGTAATTGCAATTACTGCTATTACTATTCCAGCAATACCAATACCTATTCCAGTCATGCTTATCATATACAGCTTATCAGTAGTGTCTTTTACTTGCTGGAAAGACTGGACAACATTTGAGACACTTTTTGCTGCAGCATCTGCATTACTTTTTGCCTCTTCAATATCATTTGTCAATTGATTAACCAATGTACCCATTTGACCTATATTTGCAGTATTGGTAGATGATCCAGTAGATGATGGAAAGTTTAGTGCATCAACACTTGCAACGTCATCTAATGATATTTCGGTATCAATATTTTGGTCTTCCACTGTACCTTTGAATACTAGGCTATAAGTCCCAACCCTTGTAGGAATTAGTGGTGCGTCATACTGACCATCAACTGTATTGCTTGGTAGAAAGTCAAGAGGTTTTGTTACACCACCATACTTGATTGAAATTTGAAGATTTTTTAGGGCATTAATTACAGGTGTGGCACTATCGCCACTTCCCTTTTTTATGGTTACTTGAGCTGCATTGACCAATCCAGTATATACCGGCTCGTTATTCCATCCTACTTGAACTAGATAATTCCCAAAAACTTTGGTGATATGAGCTTCTGCAGGTTTTACAGTAAGAGGAGATGCAAACACTACTGTTGCAATAAGCAACAGAAATACCGATGGGATAATCAATTGTCTTAGTTTGCTAGCCATGTGACTATGGATTTAGAACCCAAGTTGTGATTTGAATCTTGTTGCAGCCACTACACCTGCAATTGATATTATTATCAACAAGGCAGGCAATGGGAATTCTGGTACTGCTGTAGATGCCAATTTTATATTATAAGCATTGATTAGAATTGGGTGCAGGTTTACATGTACGTCTGTCATCACGGTGTTTGCATCAGCCTTGTTATTGAGATCTTGTAATAGTTTTGTAAATGCGCTGGATACCTTGGCATTATCAGCAGACTTGTCAGAATACTTTACAGAAACGTCATTAAATATTTTCTGAGCCGCAGTTGCAAGGCCTATTGAATTTTCATACTTGTTTTTATCAACTACAGTACTTGACATGGACATACTACCTCCAGACATAGTTCCACTAGACATGTTATCACCCATCTTCATCTGAGACATGTCATTTAGATCTACAGTGGCATTTATCGCATCACCATATTTTTCCAATGCTTCCTTTAAGACAAAAGTTACTGCTAATGCTTGAACGGTTGCATTGTTAAGCTTGTCTTTGTCAACTCGTACTGGAATAGATTCATCAAGATAACCATTAAGTTTTGAAACATCAGCGTTAACTGCATTTTGGTTTCCAGCTTTTGCATCATCAATAGTAGCATTAATTGTAGTTGGAATCTCCTTTTGGAGTAAGGTGTTTCTTTCTCCCATTTCTTTTGTATCATTTGCATTCCAGTATTCACCTAATGCATCAGCATAGTAATCAATTGTATTCTTGTCTGTAACATGCATTGAAATGAAATTTGTTTCTGTTCGTATCTCTGCCATTTTAGCAAGCCATGATGCACTTTGATCACCGCCAAAATTATGTGCAAAAGCCGGTTGTGTGTATATCAAACCAGATGTAATAATACCCGCTAGTAATAATGCGATGTATTTATTTTTCATAAATCTCTAGATAAAATAGTCATTTAAAAACATTGTAGTACAAACATAGAAAGACAGATTTTAATTAAAAGAATATTTTTTAACAATATTGTTCTAT
>JBGPGB010000123.1:0-5443 GCA_041483595.1 Nitrosotalea sp. | reverse complement strand
TCACCTAAAAAATCTTCTAAAGATTTATTAAAAGGCCACATTAATAACTCGTAGTTTTATTAATTACTTTTGCCTGAACTGCATAACCTGTAGATGTTGTATCATCTCTTAATACGGATGCCGTAATATCTGATTTTAATATATCATCAGGTCCGCCTACTTCTGGATCTCCAGCATCATTAATATAAATTCTAGGCATATTGATTAACACTTGTTGCCTTAATGCTGATCCAGTTAATGTCGGTCCTTGAAATGCTAATTGTGCAGAATATTGCGTCTCATTTAACATGGCATTATAAGCGGTCAAAGTATCAAAACGCATTGAAAAATTAAATGTAAATTTAGCAACTCCAGGTGGCAATACGTCTAATATACTAGATCCAATTCTCCTAGAATCAGTATCAGATTTAAGATTATTATTAATTCCAAATTCAAAACTTTGCACATACCAAAATGCAGAAGTAGTAAGTGATGCAAAAGTAGTTTCCATCGAAAGACGCATATTAGAAAAACTAAGCGGAGTCTGCCCTGTTACTGTAAGTAAAGATGAAACATCTGCAACTGAATTTGTAGAATCACAAAAGACAAATGAACTAGATGCCTTTAGAGCTTCATCCACTGCTCCAGATAAAGTTAATTCACCGACTCGACCGCCAGAATAACCGAAATATTTACCATTGGTAGAATCACCTTTTCTATGATTTATACAGAGAGAGGAATATGTAGCATCGAAGTTATTAAGTGAATAAGTATGCTCGAATACACCAGAACCAGTAGTATCGCCAGTGGCAGTAGCACTAGCAATAACGCCACCACCAAAAGCATTTTGAAGAATATGCTGACAAGAATCACTATCGGCCCCCAGGTAAAATTCAACATCACCCTCAACTTTTTTAGATAAAGAAATCCTATCGGAAAATGATCTTTTATTAGAAATGGATTCTATTATTTTTTGTTCTTGTGTAGTTTCAATTGATGAAGATAAAAAATCTAAACCAGCCGTAGCTGTCACGGCAGTCTTAAATGTGGCTTCTCTTCCTACGGCAAAATAGGAATTAAATCCTACATTTGCATTTTGACCTTCTGCCATTTAATCCTCCTCAAACAGATTGACTTTTAAACCAATGATCTCTTGCAATATCTCTAATGCTATTTTGTACCTTTGTTAATCTTTCTTCAAGACTGCGCTTGTCACTTAATAATTCTTTAACCAAAGAATAATCGCTGGGCTTATGTCTGTATTTAATTTGATCCTTTAGATCTCCTAATCTTCCAAATATATGAAGACTATCCTGACCACATTGGATTGCATTTATTTTGTAAGCATCAATGTAAAGCCTCAACCAAGACGCAGATGAACTTAAATTATTAGAACTAAATATCATTTTACCACTAGTAGAAATTCCATAGATGTGACGCATATAATATTTTTTACCGCCACCATCTTCATCAAAAGCATAATATTTGCCGTCATATTTCCAACTATAATCATAACCAATTAACAGCATTTTATCATAAGCCATAAGGTTCTGCTTTGTTTCATTATCTGATTGAGTAACTATAACTACCATCATATTTGAAACATTAGTTCCAGCCGTTACCAGATTATTGCATCCAGAAAGAGAAGAAAATTCTTTCTCATTATTCATTACATCTTTATTTACATAAAAATATTTATCTCTCCAGTTCCCGTTTTTAGTCCATTCAGGATTTCCGCAAACATTCTGAAACAAAATTGTCTTATCCAATTTGTTTTCCCACGGTTTTAAATATTTCTCATAAGAAACATTAGCATCACACACCATGCAAAACGTTGGGTAAATTCCATTATCTATTAGATGGCCAAGTGTCTTATCACAACAAATTATGTCTACATTATTTTTATTTTCTTTTATCGTTTCTATATTTTCTTCAAATGAATAACCATTGGCAACGCAAAGAATTGCTTTTCCGATTCCTTTATTCCTAAAATCATTGAATGATTTCATTTTATATTTCTTATGAATCTTTGCATTTTCACGCCATTGAACAGCCCATTGCTTATAAGCTTGTTTTGATTGTTTAACTATTTGTTCATGATTCATTAGTATTGGACCGTGATTTTATGATTCATAATTCCTGCTCTCATGTGTGAATCTTCACTCACTTGATAACTATGATAACTTACGTCGGTAGTTTTAGACCATAAGCAATTTCCCCCCAACGTCGGATCACTTCTTAAAACTTGTTCTATATTTTCCATAAGCTGCTCACATTCGTTATCGGCTAAGTCTTTATATTGAAAGTTAGAAGTATTCATGTTGTCAATCCAAACTAAGCCCACGATCTTTAAATCTATTTCTCCACGCCTGCGAGATGTAAGCATATCCTTAGCAATATCTTGAATAGTCACGCCTTTATTATCATAAAACATTGTAATGCATGGATAAAAACTAGGTTGAATCGGTATTCGCTCGACATTAATTTGAAGCACCTGCTGTATTCTCGTTGTTAAAGAATCAGATAAATCTATCGGTGAGCCGGTAGTAGTATTAGCCGTATTTAATATAGATTGAGTAGATGTTTTAATAGAGCCTAATGCTACTCTCGCCATTTAATCCTCATTTAACCATTTTACGGTTTGATTTATTAATTTATCTAAACCTTTTTTAGATAACCACATAAATGATCTTTTAGGAAGTTTAGATCCGCCTTCATCATGAGCAACAGCATAGGGAAATCCCTTTTTAGTTTTAGCATTATTAAAAAATAATAATCCTTCTGGGGTTCCTTTCCATGATTGAGGTAAAAAAGTTTGTCTTAATTTACCATTAAATTGAAGTATCTTATTTCCACCACGACCTATTGATTTCAAATGTTTTTCATAAGAATCAGACCAGCTAGTCCATTTGCCTTCGGGCCCTTCTTCATTTTTAAAATGATTCATTATATCTTCATAAACGATTGATGATGCAATGCCGCCAAATTCTTTACGATTTTTAATATCATCCCATTTGCTTTTAATTCTTTTTATTATTTTTTGCCATTCGGCATCTTCAAATGTGAACTCAGCATCAGCCATAACTAGCTTCTCTCTGATTCAATATCATCTAATTTATCCTGATCTACAACCCATTCCTTAGGATCATCTTCATTAAATGTAGGACTATATTCAGTAGTCGCTCTAACTGCCCAGCCTCCAGATATTTCAGTAATGAGGTCTCCACTCGAATCCGTGAGTTGAGCTTCCCCAGCTAGCAAGCTTTCTATGTTTTTCATTACTCGATTTATATACCTGTCTGCGCGTGCGTAACCCTCTTTAGATCCCCGCGACATATTCTCGTACATATAACCTATAGCAAGGGTTTCACATAGCGTAGTGACCATTGGCGGAAGAGAAGTGGTAGTTAAAAATGGTGCTGCGCTAAAATCATAACGCTTAGATAAATGTTTTTTTATTTCATTCTCTGCGTCATATATACAAGCAGACGCTAATGAGGTTGTGGCAGTATCAAAAATAGTGCCGACCATTTTAACTGATAATGAAGTGGTAGTAGCAAATAAAGCGATGGCTACCTCCCTAGACTTTTATTCTAAGCCTTTTTTCTTCTTCTAGTTTTTTAATAAAGACTTTGATTTTTTCGCCATCTTTTTTATCAGATGTAGATCCAACATAAGTTTTAAATACAGTTCCGCTGGCAATTTTCTTGCATAAAGAGAGTTTGCCATTACAAAGTTCATAGTATTTTTCTACTACTTTATTCTCTGATTTTTTAGCTCTGGCTTTTTTAGCTTCTTCAGCAATATAAGATCCCATAGGCGTTGCTGGATCTTGCTTCTTGGCAGGTCGTCCTCTTTTTTTAACTGCAATGACTTCTTCAACTTTGTCTACTGTGTCCATTAGATTCTCCTTATTTAAAAACTGGGAGCAGAATTACTCCCAGCTTATCTTAATGATTAAAAGGTATTATTTATGTAGTAACCAGAAAGTGAAGCTATTACTTTAAATGTGTATTCAACATCGATTTCAATGGCATCAGATTCTCTTTCTTCTTCTCTCCATCTACGAATCATAGGTTTTGCTTTTTGAAACATATAACCAGATGACAAGGCATAAAAGCCTGGTGCAGCAGGTTTATATCCTAGAAAAGCAAAATCAGATTTCCATAGAGAAGCTACTGCTCCAGATGCGGCACTTGCTCCATATAGGCCAGAATCAAAATACATATCAGGCACTAGCAAATCACTAACGCCGATTAAAGCGCCAACAATTGCAGGACTTAATTCCCTAGATGTATATTTAACCCGATCCACTACAGTCGTATGATTCTTAAGTAAGTTATAAGAATCAAGTGGGATAATAGCGAAGTTAGGTTGAACTCCAGAATTCCCTACAATTGTAGAGGCAGCCGTATCAAATAATTGAATTGGTAATGCTGAACCAGTAACCCAAGTATCACCTGCAGCAAGAGATGCGCCTAAAGACCATGAGGTAGTTGTAAATAATGCGGCACATGATGCTTCTTTTCTCATCATTATTTTTTCTACCAGATCTTCTGTAACATCTGCTCTTAGATCAGTGATGTCATAATTTTCAGCAGCAGTGTCGGCCACGAAACTTTTTAGTGCGTGCTTTTCTAAACTATATGAACTGTTGCCAATCTCAAATAGATTTTCTTTCGCAAGTCCACCGATTGCACGATTGGTCTCAGGTATAACCCAGTTTCTATTATAAGTTCTGTAAAGATCAGAAGTCTTTTTAACTGGAACTTGAGGGAATACTTGTTCATGAATAAATCTACTATTTCTATATTTGACAGCTACATTCGAGAGTAGTTGATCTACATGTAACTGACTTCTTAAAGGTACGTTAGCCATTTAATCCCCCTTATGGTATCTGGATTTGGTACGGGTTAACTAGAATCTGCGCAATGGTACCAGTCGCAGAAACAGTATCCAAACAAACACCAATTACATTTACACCGGCAGTATTAACTACGGCTGGTATCCCTCGGCCTGTTGCATCTGTAGTAACTAGACCGCCAGCAGAGATCGTATCATTACAATAAAGTCTAGCAATTCCTGAAACAGCTACAGGTACAGCTTGATTTGAACTATTAGCATTATCTTGAGTAATCCCCATAAGCACATCAGTGGTAGCCGAAGCCAGTGCTACCGTATTAGCAGCAGAGACGCGCACAATTCTATAAGCAGCGATACTGTCTCCTTGCTTCATTGAAATAGGTGCATTTGACATAAATCCTCCTAAAAATTATTTTTCTTCTTCTTCATCCATCGGCATATCTTCTTTATCCTTCATCACAGCTTTGTAAGCTTGTTTATAAGAACATTTATTATCAGCCGCATATTTTTCAATTTTCTCGTTCATCTTTTTATCTTTATCTTCTTTCTTAGCGAAGTCTGTCCTAGAATTTTCATCAAAATTAACTTTGGACGCCTCTTT
>JBGPGB010000122.1:0-5450 GCA_041483595.1 Nitrosotalea sp. | reverse complement strand
GTTTAGCACCAACTCTTTGTTCCCATTCCTCTACTGATGTAGAATATTTCTTTTGGATTCTATCTCTATACCATTCTGGAATTACATTAAAGGCACAAAATGGAACAACTCTCAAGTCTGGTGTAAGATAATGAATATCACATCGCTGTAATCTTTCAAGATCTTCATTGTACTTGTCTTGAAAGTGCATCATTCCTAAGAATAAACCCTTGACATGCCATGAACCTACAGAATTAAATGATCTCTTCATCAAGATACTGCCAAACATCTTTGCTAAATCAAGACCTGCTGGTTGTTTCTTTTTATCAATAAAGCTTGAAAGTTTTCTTACTACTTCCAACATGGTAAAGTACTTGTTCTTTCCAGAACGAATCTCCTCGGCCTTGTCTTCAAAGAGCTCTAACATTCCTTGAATATCAGCAAATCTTGTCAACGGTACAAACTTTTTGGTCTCTTCATCTTCAAAGATGTATGTTCCTGCACCACATGCAAAGTGAATTGAGAGTTCATATTTTGGTTTGCTAGAGAATGCTTCAATTACATTTGTTAAAGGCATGCAACTTGGGACTGGGAACCAGTCATCTACCGTTACTTCACCATTGGTTTGTTCTTCTATTCTCTGGATACAGTCAGGTATCGTAATTCTATATTTTTCACGCTCTTTTTTGCCCATTCTTCCTGTCAGTGATACGGGCTGGAAGTTTACTGCATGAACAACATCCATGTTCTTCTGAGCATATCTGATTATGGGACCTAATTCATGATCATTAATTGATTTGATAACAGTTGGAACAAAGACCACAGTAGTTCCAGTCTTTCTAGCACTCTCTAGTGCATATGGAGTTTCCCAGTGATTCTTTGGATTGGTTCTTGCTGTTACACCATCAAAGCTAAGATATAGATTATTGACACCTGCTAATCTGACTTCTCTCATTGCTTCTGGGTCAAGTGCAAATCTGATTCCGTTTGTGTTCATCTGAATATGATCAACACCTTCTTCTTTCATTATTTTTATAACATCAACAATATCTTCTCGTAACATTGGTTCACCGCCAGTAATCTGCATAGAGTTCCCTGGGATTGGTCTCTCTGCTCTCAGTGTTTTCATCATTGCTCTCACTTGATCTTGTGATGGTTCATACATGTATGCGCCTTCAAGTCCTTTCTTCACATAAAAGAAACAGTACCAACATGTCAGATCACATCTGTTTGTAACAATCATGTTTGCAAGTCCACTGTGTGACAAGTGATTAGAACATAAACCGCAGTTGTTAGGACATGAACATTTGTCTATCGTCACATTTGGAGCATGTGCACCTTTTCCATCCATCCAATAGGTGCTAAATTTTTTATACATATCATAAGAGCCAAAATAGAGTTCTTCACATTCTCCATGTGTTGGACAAGTTTTTGTCATGAAGACTTTGCCATCTCTCTCAAAGACCTCTGCATCAAGTATCATATTACATTCAGGACATATGCTCTGAGTAAATCTTATAGTAGATTTCTTTCCAAAAGTAGGAGACTTTTGATTGGATATCTGTATTAGTGCCATGTTGTCTTATACGCATATCTTAGGAGATAGTATTTAATCAATTTCCTACAAGACACCAGATGAATAGGTAGATCCTCTGCATGGAAGGGCGATCCTAGACATATATAACAAAAGACCCTCGATTATATCACATGAGTCTGTCTGACAAGGCTAGAAAATCATTAGAAAAGATCGGCCTGACAAGTTATGAAATAAAGACATATTCGTCACTTTTAAAAACAGGTCCCATTACAGCCTCAGATTTAAGTCAGAAATCTGGTGTACCATACTCAAAAATTTATGAGGTTCTAGGTACTCTAGAAGATAAAGGATGGATAGGGTCTGATGATTCAAGACCTACTCAATATTTTGCAAAATCTCCTGCTACAGCAATACAGACATCAAAACAACAGTTTGAAACAGAATTCAGAAATAATGAGAATATTGTACTCAAAGAACTCATACCACTTTATGAACAAAGTGGAATTAGTGAGAGACCTGATATTTGGATAATTTCGGGTGTGATTAACATAGTTACAAAGGTTCTCGAAATGGTGGACTCTTGTAGAAGTGAAGTTTTGATTACCATTCCAAAGATTGCTGAAGAATTGGCAAAAGAAGCTTTACCTAAACTCAGGTTGTTACATGACAGAGGTGTAGATATCACCATTCTAGTCTCAGAAGATGTTGATACTAATATACTCAAGTCACTATCAAGATCAGCAAAAGTAAAAGTGAAAAAGGGTCTTTTTGGTGGGGGAATCATATCTGACAAGAGATATGTTGTATTACTTTTAGGTGAGGAACTAGGTACTTCTGGAACAAAAGAGGCAGTTGCCATATGGGCAGATCATTCAGGTTTAGCAGGTTTTGCTCGCGAGTATTTTGAATACTTGTTAAAAGAATCAAAAGACGTAAAGTCAAGTAGGTGATACGCAATCTCATGAAAGATCAAGAAGTATTGTTTGTTGGAACTGCAGAAGCAGAACATGTAGAAATGTATCTTAAAGCTATATGGCATATCAAGGAAGCCGGTAATCCTGTAAAAATAAGTACGATTGCCAAAATGTTAAACGTAAGACAACCAAGTGTAGTCCAGATGCTAAAAAAACTAAATGAATCAAAACTAGTAAATTATAACAAAAGTGGAGTTTCACTTACTAAGAATGGAGAAGATATTGGCTCTAACATGATGCGAAATAGTAGATTATTAGAAGTCTTGATGGATAGTGCTCTCAAAGTAGACATTGATGAAGAAATGGTTTGCGGGATTGAGCATCACATGAATGAACAATTCACAGATGCACTATGTACCATGCTCAAGCATCCAAGAAAATGTCCGCATGATCATGATATTCCACGTGGAAATTGTTGTAAAAACTAAATTGAAATAAGTTATATCAGAGACATGAAATTTAAAATTAAATGACATGTTTCTGCGGCTGTGAGACTTATGTTAAGGATAGTAATGGATTCAAAGTAGGTTGTGTTAAATGCAATCATGGCGCCCAGAATCACGAAGAAAGCTTCAAGATAAAGCCTTTAGAAGGAGGAGCCCAAAAGCGTGGCTCTTTATCTTAATTATTCACCTATAATTTTTACAAGAACTCGTTTTGGTCTTTTACCATCAAATTCTCCATAAAAAATCTGCTCCCATGGACCAAAATCAGGTTGTCCTTTTGTGATAGCCACTATTACTTCTCTTCCCATGACTTGTCTTTTGAGATGCGCATCTGCATTATCTTCTCCCGTTTTGTTGTGTTCGTATTTTGATATGGGTTCATGTGGTGCAATCTCTTCTAACCAGTCTTCATAGTCTTTGTGTAATCCACTCTCGTTATCATTAATAAAAACACTAGCAGTAATGTGCATGGCATTAACTAAACAGAGACCTTCTTTGATACCACTTTTTTGAATTATCTTTCTTATCTCCGGTGTGATATTTACAAATCCTCGCCTTGATGGAATGTTATAGGAAAGATATTCTGTATGTGATTTCATGTCATTATTAGAACCAAATACTGATAAAAATCCAGTGCAGGCTCAGAACTCAAGATCCTTCTCATCAATTCAAATGGATTTGGTCATCAACGCCTACGATCAACAATTTTGTTTGTTCCTACTTGAGTCTTTCAAGAAGCTTGATAAAAGGCGGAGCATTGCTTACACAAATGGTAACAATTGATGCAACCTGTTCCCTTGAAAGTTTTAGGAAGTTTGTAATCCTAAGTACTTGTAACTCGTTTATTCCGGAAAGTTACTTGGGGGATTATGAAGTGTTCCCAGAACGTGAAACCTCACCTGGCCTAATTTACGTAGAGGCAGCAGACAAGGTTACTCTAAAAAAGATTCGTGACATGACTTTTGTGAATGCAAAAGAAGTACTAGGTATAATTTACTCATCAAAGAGCGGCAATACGAATCTAAAATGGAGACAGATAAGGAGAAACACTGGCAAAGTAATGGGTGAAGCCTCAACCAATACGCTTGTTAACTTGACTGAATCCGGAGTCATAACGCAAGAATGGGTTCAGAATTACCTAAGAAAGAAGGCAGATGAAAAGAAAGAAGTTAAGACTGGCGAGTTAACAAACTAGATTACTTTTCTTTTTTATTCTAGTTCCACAGAGGTATTAGATTGATTATTAAAAAAATAGACGATAATGCCGTTGCTCTGATACCAGAGGAATCAGATGATCTATTTACGTTAAGACGTATCATAGGTAAAGGAGACAGAGTAGTAGGGGATACTTCAAGAGCTGTCAAACAAGAAAAGGATTTTTCTAGACCTGATAAGGGAGAGAGGATTAAAATCCGCATAGCCCTTGATGTTGAAAAAATTTCTATTGATGAAGTAGTAGATAGGTTAAGAGTTCAGGGAACTATTGCAGAATCAGATAATGAATCAGTAAGCAAAGGATCACATCATTCCTTGACACTAAAAATTGGTGATCCAATCACACTTATCAAAAAAAGATGGAGTGAGATTGAGCGAAAATTAATCTTTGAAATAAAGGAACATAGTAATTTTCTTCTTGTAGCAATAGATACTTCGGATTGCGGGTTAGGAAGATTAAGTGGTACACATCTAAAACTTCTGCCAAACATGTATTCAGGTGCAAGTGGAAAGAGATACAAATCCAAATTTAACATACAGGATTTTTTCAAAGATGTTCAGAGTGCAATCCCTACTTTAATCAGAGAGGGAGACAGTATAGTAATATTTGGACCTGGAGAGACTAAGAAAAGATTAGCGAATTTTCTCTCAGAGATTCCTGCGATTAAGAAACATAAAATGCAAGTAATAGATGGAATAGATTCTTCTGGTGAAGATGGAATTTACACTTTCATTAAATCTGATATCATGAAACAAACTCTAGATACCAGTAAAATTGCAAAGGTTTCTGCCATACTAGATGAGACAATGTTAAGAGCGAATAAGAAAAGTAACAAGTTCACCATGGGTTTTGATGAGACTATGAAGGCAAATGAAATTGGAGCTGTAGAATCACTAGTTTTTTCAGACAAGATCTTTGAAAAGCAGGACGAAGATAAGATAATAGAGTTTCTCAATCAAGTAGAATCAAAAGGAGTTGAAGTTTATGCAGTAGACTCTACTACAGATGCTGGACTTAGAGTCTCATCTCTTGGAGGAGTTATTTCGCTTCTTAGATTTGCCCCTCGAAGTTGATTCTTTAAGCCATTTCATATATGGCAGACTGACATGATCCATTCTAAGCTCTACAATCTCTGGGACTTCATATGGATGAGATCTTGCTATTTCTTCCTTAAGTTTTTGTTTTAATTCTTTGGTAGTTTTAAAAAGTACAAGAAATTCCTTAGCATCTTTAATCTTACCTTTCCATGAATAAACTGAGTTAATCTCGGTATAGTTCACGCAGGCTGCTAATTTCCT
>JBGPGB010000121.1:0-5453 GCA_041483595.1 Nitrosotalea sp. | reverse complement strand
TTTTTACAACAAGACTTACGTGTACATATGATTATGAAGATTACAGATATCATGGAAGGGCTATAATATGCTCAAATCCTTCCATCATCTCAACTACTGGGATAATTGAGGCACCTGCAAAACCACGTGCGTATTACATTAGCATGTATCAAAGTATGTCTCAAGGACTAAATTTGGACGTACTAAAAGACCAATTCAAAGGAAAATTTCTGGAATATCACGACAAGAATTTGGGCAGAGTGATCAGAGGATATGCACTTCAAGCAATTTTCTATTATCTTACAGCAGATCCATTTTGTGATTCAAAGGATTGCATTTTACACAATGCCCACTGGCAAGAAGATCTAATACACGCTCAAATTGAATTAGGAAAACTATGTAACACTCATCAGAAAATTCTTGAGTCTATTAGAAAGCATGAATAATTTAAATTTTAATCCAGCGCAAAGAAGTTTCGTTTATTAAATAATCAAGCAGCAGAATCCACAGGTAGTAGACCTTTAGGATTTAGGTTAAACTTGCTTACTATGTATTGCACCTTGTCATCGCCTTCTGGTATTGGATTTGCACATCTACCGCATTTTGGTAAAATTACAACGGCATCAACATCAATTTCTCCTATGAATTTATCACATTGAGAACAACGAACTGATTTTTTATCATAAATATTCATGACATATGATTAGTGTTTCTCTCTAATAAAGGCACGAAAATGGGGATTCTATTTTTACTCGAGTCCTTTTTCCATCTTAGAAATTAATTTTTCAAGCTTTTCTTCATCAATTTCCACATCTTGACTAATACCCCCAAGAGGACAGGCTGAAATTGAGAATCTCAGAACTGCAGATATTGTCTTAATGTCTTCTTCACTAAGTTCTATTGTTGTCATGATTAGTTTTGGGAAATCACTTGATATAAAGTGGACATTAATTATGATTTAACCAATTTCTAACAAATCACACTGCCGTAATTACTCTAGTTATGGCGAAAAATTTACTCACAAACTACATTATGTGCATACTCAGATATTCCAAGATCTAAGGATTACGTTTACCCATAATAATTATTCATGGTTTGAGTAGATTAAATTAAATATGAACTTGAATGAGTTTGACTTGTGCAAGCTGAGATAAGATCAGAAACCAAGAAACCTGAAACCAAAAGAAAGTTTGATGTAATAATTATCGGTGCAGGTCCTGCAGGATATACTGCTGCAATATACACGTCAAGAGCAAAACGTGACACCCTCATAATCTCAGGCGTGCTTCCAGGAGGCCAGCTAATGCTTACAACAGAAGTAGAGAATTTCCCAGGGTTTGCCAAAGGGATCATGGGGCCTGAATTGATGATCACGATGAGACAGCAGGCAGAGCGAATGGGAACCACCATCATTGACGATGAAGTAGTAAATGTAGATTTCAGACACAGACCATTTAAGATATTGACCTATTCTGAAGAATATGAAGCAGATGCAGTAATTATTGCAACTGGTGCTACTCCAAGAAAGATAGGAGTAAAAGGCGAGCAAGAATTTAGTGCACGCGGTGTTTCATATTGTGCTACATGTGATGGACCATTTTTCAAAAATCAGGATATAATGGTTGCAGGAGGCGGAGACTCTGCCATGGAAGAAGCTATCTTTCTTACAAAATTTGCAAATAAAGTTCACGTAGTTCACAGAAAGGACAAACTTCGGGCAAGCAAAGTAATGCAGGACAGAGCTCTTGAAAATAAAAAGATCCAGTTTCATTGGAATACCGTAATAGAGGAGATAAAGGGAAATCAAAAAGTGAATCAAATATCAGTAAAAGATGTAACTACAAATAAAGTTGAAACACTAGAAATGGGTGGACTCTTTGTTGCAATTGGGCATGAACCCAATACAAAATTGTTCCAAGGGCAGATTGACTTTAATGATCAAGGATATATCGTATTGAAAAATCATACGCAAACAAGTTTAGAAGGAGTCTTTGCTGCAGGTGATGTACATGATCACCGATACAGACAGGCAGTAACGGCAGCCGCTTTTGGTTGCATGGCTGCAATTGATGTTGACAAGTACCTATCAGAGCACAAAGCATAATCAGATAGATTGTACTTGTGAGATATATTTTGATGCTTCAAGTGCAGACTCGAATTCTTCTTCTGTAAATATTTTCTGTTGAGTATAAAGACTCTTGAACTTTCTGCCATCATCTGCAAATATTCCAACTACATGACCCTTTTCAATATGGAATTTTTTCATGGCAGTGTAAACAGTGGCAGACGAGGGACTTACCAGCATCTTTTCTTTTTGTAGTATTTCTTTTACAGAAGCAAATGCCTCTTCATTTGTAATTGTAATCCAATCGTCAACTACTTTTTCACGCTTGATAAATAAATCAGGCCTGGCAGATTCTTCAAAGTTTCTCAAACCTTGAATCAAATGGTTTTGCTGAGGCTGGACTGCAATAATCTTGATGTCAGGATTCTTTTCTTTCAAATATGTGCCTATACCTGTTATGGTGCCTCCTGTTCCCACACCAGTAAAGAAATGAGTTACTTTTCCATGTGTTTGTTCCCAGATTTCCGGACCTGTTCCCTTGTAATGACCCAAGAAATTTGCTTCATTTGCATACTGGTTAGGAGAATAATATTTGTCAGGTCTCGCAGATGCAATGGATCTTGCAAGTGCAATACTTTGATCGGTTCCAGCTCCTACTTTGGGGCACAAGTCGTCTGTTGTTTGGTATAACGTAGCTCCAAGTGATTCAATTATTTTCTTTGTCTCAGCACTTGCTTTTTCAGGAATTACAATTTCAACTTTGTAACCAAGAAGCTTTGCTATGCCTGCAAGTGCAATGCCTGTATTTCCTGAGGTAGGCTCTATTATTATGGTGTGTCCTCTTTTTATGAGGCCATTTTCTTCTGCCATTTTCACCATCCAAAATGCAGCTCTGTCTTTTACAGAACCAAATGGATTGTAGAACTCTAATTTAGCATAAAACTCGGCTTGATTTTTTGAAAGGGATTCTAGTTTTACAATAGGGGTGTTACCAATTTTTCTAAGTATCTCCGCATCGTCTAATATCTCAGCCAAGAAATCTATTTCACCTTCTTGATGGTAAACTCTAGATCTTTGTCAGTTTTTTTAATACCAATTAATTGGTGGCCAGTTCTGTTTACCCATCTTGAAATATCTTCTTCAGAGGCAGGATCGTCTGCAGTAATTTTTAGAATATCCCCTACAGTCATTCTTTCTATTTCTATCTTTGTTCTAAAGACAGGTTCAGGACAGAACATACCGCGTACATCTATAGTCTTTGTTGGAGTTAATTCCGAAATATCGGTCACCTGTAATCAAAAAATCAGTCACGTGATATTAAAATCTATTCATAGGCGCAAAAAAATCTAGTCATTTTAGAATCATTGGCAGGATTGCCCTTAGATTTCTTTCATACAAAACGGTATGATCCTGATCTTTGAAATTGATTTTATTAGATAGTTTTGTTATCATGTGTACTGCAACTTTGTAAGCGGTTGTCCAAACTATGCTATTTGGATTTGATTCAAATGCATTGATCAAGAAGCCGCATAGTCCTGTTAGGTGAGGATGATTTTCTTTAAAGTATGCAATTATGTCTTCTTTTGAATTTTCAATTTTATACAGAGCATGTTCTATCATTTCTCTACTTGTAGTGTAACCAGTGTTGGCTATTGAGATTCTACCATTTCTCATTGCGTATAATACATCATCCAATTTGTTTTCTGAATCAATCAAATTAATACATCTACCAAGTGTAGATGTAACGTGTGAATCACTTCCTGCTATTTCTATAAGGTTATTTGCTTTAGCAAAGTGGTAAGCACGTAGATTGGAGTATCGATCCACATTATTGCTGTTGAATACCTCAATCAAATCACATAGAATTGCCTTTTCTCTTAGTCCATTGCTCAAACCAAAAGGATGTGGTGCACAAGATATGGCACCTTGTAATTTTATATCATCAAGAATCTCTTCAAGGCTATTTCCAGATTTGATGGTTTCATGAAGACCAAATGCAAGAACATGGATGCCTTGATCTGTGGTAATTTCTTCTCCTGGATATACCCTGATTTTTTTATATTTTTCGTGATTCGCTTTGTATTCCAAAAGTGAATTATAACCATTCAATGTGTTATGGTTCGTAATGAAAAAGGCGTCAAGACCCAATACATATGCCTTGTTTAGTTGTTCTTCAACTGTCACTCCACAATCATATGGCGTCTCTTTTGGTCCAAGTTGAAAGTTTGAAAATTCATTATGGCAGTGTAATTCTATTTTTAGTCCAGCCAATGTTTATCGAATCCACCTTCCAATGAATATAATCCTTGTTTTGAGAATTTTTGTTTATCTGAATAGATCGAGTGATTTCACTCTTAATAGATCATTTAACCTGCCATTTTTTTTATCAAACTTGTAATTTCGAACAATTGCAATTGGGATGTGAAGCGCTTTCCCGCGTACAAGTTCGCTTGCAGAACAAATTTCATCTACAACTGCAATTGCCGTAACCCTAAGAATACGATTAAAGTTATCACGTTTTCCCGCATAATCAATTATTGACGATATTCCAGAGACGCCTATTGCGACGTCGGTTTGACCTTCTCTAAACGGTCTGCCAAATGTATCAGATATTATTACTGCTATATTTTTTCCAGTTTTACTTTTTATGCGTCGTCTCAATTTCTGTGCAGATTCATCTGCATTTTTTGGGAGAAGTGTTGCAAATCCAGCCTCTACATTACTTTCATCTATTCCAGCGTTTGCACAAACAAGACCTTGCCGTGTTTCAGATATTATTATCCCATTTTTCATACGAACGATCCTATCAGTTTCATCAAGAATGAGTTGGATAATTCGTGGGTCTTTTGCATAGGCACTTGCAATTCCGGTTGCAAGAAGTGTGGGCTTAACTTTGGATATGTCAATTTTTCGGCCTTCTTGTTTTGAAATAATTTTTTGTGTAAATACTAGAACGTCTCCCTCTTTTAGTCCACTGCCAGTTTTTGTCTTGAGCAAAAGTTCAACCAAGTCATCCCCAGGTTCTACATCTTTTGAAATAGTAATAGGAATTATTTGTAATGACATATAACAAGTCTAATTTTTATTGCTTAAAACGATATTCCCTTTAGGCTATTGTTTGTAATGGTATTTTCAGACCATAGTGTTTGTTAATTATGCCTATGAGTTTAGAGAGATCCTTTTCTTCTAGTGTAACAGTTGCCAACTCTTTTACCATGTCCTGAGCTCTAAATGCCACCCCAAGACCGGATATATCAAATAATTTAATATCGTTTGCCCCATCCACGACCGCAACAATATTCTCCTTGTCTTCTTTCCATTCCCGTATCTTTATAATTGCAGATTTGGCTTTATTAGAATCAACATCAATCGTCACACCATCTAGTTTTCCGTCCTTGAACAATAATTC
>JBGPGB010000120.1:0-5511 GCA_041483595.1 Nitrosotalea sp. | reverse complement strand
GTCGAATGGAAAGGATAATTGTTGGCTAAAGTTACTTGGTGAAACACAGAATGAAGAGAGTGAAAAAACATGAGAGGCAATGTTAGTTTTATCATATTACATGCACCATCTTATCATCAATATGGAGAGAAATAATGTCCTCTGAAATGGCAACAACTCTGGTAGGTCAGAAAGGAAAAGTAATAGTAGAAAAGGACAAAGTTATTGTAAAAGAATTTGAAACGAATGATAAAGATATTGTTAATTATTTTCAAGATGTGGCACCAGAGGAACAAGTAGAAAGATTTGAGAATGTACTTAAGGTTGGAGTGGTTGCGGTAAAAACAGTTGGTTTAGCAGAGAATGTTGATTATGTTGAAAAAAGATTTCAGAACTTAAATCATGATTTTACTTTCGCATTAGACTCGACGATAAAAGAAATGGATAAAAAATATGAAGAAGTGTTTGGTGAGAAAGGAAAGTTTAGTGAAATAATAAAGCAAAATTTTGGTGAAGATGGTATGATAATAAAGGATCTGTTCGATCCGAATAAAGAAGGTACACCACTTCACAACCTGCGTAATGATATAAGAAAAGAGATATTGGAATTAAGACAACAAATTGTGAAGGATGAAGTTAAAGAAGAACTTACGAATAGAACAACTCTCAAAGGTGAACCATTTCAGGTGGTATGTGAAGATATCATTAGTCAAGTATGCAAACATTATGGAGACATACTTGAAGACACCACTGATAAGCAAGGAAAAGTGACGAAGAGTAAGGATGGAGATTTTGTTTATACAATTTCAGAAAATGGAAAGAAGATTGTGTTTGAAGTAAAGGATGTTTCGAATATATCTGCTCCCGAGATTCTGAGAAAGATTGAAGAATCCATAGCAAACAGAGAGGCTTCCTACGGGGTATTTGTAGTAAAATATGTAGAATCTTTACCCAAGTCTATCGGATGGTTTCAAGAGTTTGGTAACAACATGTTGGTATGTGCTTTATCAACTACAGAAAAGGAAGAGGGATTACATTACGAGTTATTGTTGATAGCATGCAAATGGGCACGAATAAGAGTCATGTTACAAAGCATGAAAGAAAGCAAGGTAAATGCGGAATTTATTCAGAACAGGATTGTTAAGATCCAGAATAAAATGACTGAGTTACGATCAATAAAGACACAATGTACAAACATAATGACTGCCAGTGATAAAATCAAGACCATATCCAAAGAATTGGAAGATGAAATAGGCATGGAATTAAGTGAAATTCTAGGGTCAATCACTTCAAAGTGAATAGAATTATGGGATATGATAAACTCGATGTTGTAGCATGTACAGACTGTGGATGTCTCTATGTGCCAATTAAGAAAAAATGCCCTTCATGTAAAAAATCGGATACAGTAAAAATAAACTGGCTTTAGATGGTATTTGATAGAATCGAGAATCTTCCGATTTTTGAAGGTTAATCTATTCAGATCTTAACACTTGATACGTTAAATTATCTTCTGTCAACTATACAAAATTAAATTTTTATCCACATTTGCAAAATTTTGTTATACCCAACTTAACAATCATAACAGCCAATAAAGATATTGGTACCCAGAGTGGAACTATCGTACCTGCAACTTGAAATAATATTTGTGCTATCAGACCAGCCTGACCCACAGTGTCAAGATCCTTAAACTGTTCCTTTTTCTTACAGAGATTATAATCAATACAAAGTTTTTAATATAATTTTTCACTGAAACTATCAAATACCTCTCTTCCTTTTTGTTTAAAATCAATGGCTTTTGCCATTCTCACCATGTATTGTGAATTTTCGATTTTTGCTAATTCTTCATAAAGAATTTCTTGATCTTTTCCTAAATGGATCTGTATTTGAGCAGTGAGACTATCAGATACATTGACGTGTGATTCTAAGATATTTACTTCGTATTTTCTACTTTCAGATTTAACTAATAATTCTCCTGTGGTATTATCAATAGTCAAAACAATAGTTAAATTTCCAACAATTGCTTCCACAGTCCAAATATTGGTGCCTTGTGCATGTAGCATTGATCGAATTTCATAATTTTTGTAATCTGCCAAGTATGTTTTTGCTAGTTTTTCTATTTTTTTAGAATCAAAAGGTTCACCAGCAACGGAAGTATCAGGCATGCGACAAATTACTATATTCTACTTAAAAAGAATTTTATCAAATACAAGACATTTTATCTTTGTAAAACTAAAAATACCTGAAAATGGTATCTAAATCAAGCCTAAGAGTGTGCAAAGACTGTGGTTGCGTATATTCCGTTGATTATGCAGACCAGAATAGTTGTCCTGTATGTAAACAGAATATGGATTTTTCTAAGATTGAAGATCTTTAGATCTTTACCCGACGCTTTTTTACAGAGAGAAAAACCGACGTGAACTTTACAGAACCAAAATGGTTACTCCTATCTTGAAAGGCTATGAGATATTCCACAATTATATTAGAACGCATGAGGGATTAAACGGAAAAACTCCAAGTGAAGCTTGTGGAATTGAGATTAATGGAGACAACAAGTGGATTACCTTAATTCAAAATGCGAGTAGAGGATCATAAATGGAAAATCATATCTGCCCTCTTTGCAAAAAAGAATCCACTTGTCTGAATCCTAGTTGTAATGATAGAAGCTTGAGGTATGAATGGTGTCCTGCTTGCAGGATCAAGGTTACTAGATACTTGACAGGGTGGAATGTCTTACATGTGATTTGATAATGTCATTTTAGAAATTTTATTTTGAGATAATGTGTTTTTAGAAGGTTTCATTATTTTTAAATCCCATTGCAGTAGTATTTACTTTTAATTCGCCTGTTTCCTCACCTTTCAAATTTTTGATGGCTTTATCTGTTATGGTATATAGTAAGTGATTGGTTATTCCATAAACTAAACCAACATTCGATGATCCTTGCCCTGTTAAAATTTTCTTTTTACCTTCATCTGTAACGCTATCGGTTGTTACAATACAAGAAACGCCCGCAGGAATAACTTTTTGAGCAATTCCAATAACTTCACCACTGATCGGATCTGCAATGGGAGAACCGCTAGAACCTCCAGTTCCAATAATGTCGGTTTGTATGCCATAGGGTAACTCCGCATCATCAAAAGGTAGTAAACATGCTACATGCCCTCTCTGCAGAATTGGACTGTATCTTATTCCAAAAATCTCCCCCTTTACATCTAACGTATCTTCGCCACTTGGAAAACCGCACATTATTAATTCATCAAACACATTAATTTTTTCAGGTTTTTTGATTTTTAAGAAACTTAAATTGTTTGGTACAGGTCCCGATACCTTACAAAAAACAATATCAGGATCTGACATGGGGAAATTCTGATCCCTATCAGGAAATGTTATGTGTGAAAAATTTTCAAAACTTGCAACATCAAAATGAAATCCTTCTTTGGCATTCACAGGTCTAAACATTGCAGGTAACGTACGAAACCCATCAGCTTCAGCATAAGTTTGACTTTTTTTACAATCTTCAATAACATGATTCGCAGTAGCAATTATGCCAATTTTATCAACCATGAAACCACTCCCACACAATCTATGAGGTTTTTTGGTTTCTAAATTTACAATACCTATGGCAACTGTGCTATCCTTTACAGATCGGATTATTTCTTCAGATACCATTAACTATCTATAATTCATGTCTATTTTAGAACTGTTATAACATCTGATTTCATCAACCGACGTTTTTTGACAGAGAGAATTACCGACGACAACTTGATAGAACCGAATGGGATCATGTTTTTATAAGGTACAAATCATTTTGTTCGTAATGGTCTGGCTAAGACGGTGCATGGTTACGTTTAATTCTAATTTTTACATCAATTCGAATAATTTTATAGAAGATTTTGAAAAAATAATACGTGTTGAACAGAGTTTATTTCTACCAAACAGCGTTATAATAGGTGGAGGAAAATAACATGAATAAATATCAATTCAGAACCCTTTGTGCAAATAAGGAAGTGTGTGAAGATGTCAAAAACATAATGAAATCTATGGGATTTCAAACAATCATAGATGCAGACAATAGAAGAACTTTTGATCACACTGGTATTATTGAGGCGGAAAATTCCAATCTAGTATTAGAAATAGACAAAGAACTAAGAATTAGAGCAAAAGAAAAACTACGTAATAATGAGATATCTTTAATCACACAAAATAGTTAATACTGGAATTTTTAACCCTAGTTACATGGGGTATAGATACATTAGCCTTGTAATACTATGTCCAAAAACGAGAGATATAGATGGCGAATTAGCTCCAAAAGTCATGGAACATTTCAAGTATGAAGTAGGTGGTTTCAAAATGGATGCTATAAGTGAAGTAAGTGACACAGTTATTGTTTTGTTTGATAAAATTCCAATTGCTGAGGATACAGATATGAACAAAAAGATAGTCGAAATCCAGAATCACATTGGTATTCGAAAGATGCATGTGTTTGAGTTATACACCGATCCTACTTTTTGGAACAAATATGGAGTCACAATAGCTAGTATAATAGGTGCTGGTGCATTTTCAATTATAATCTGGGCGTTTTCTAAGATGTATCCTTGAATACATCAACCGAAGGTAACAGTTCCAAGATATTTGTGGTGTGATGATTGCAGGGTGAGAATAAGAGAATATTGGAAGCCGTTTATTCCTAATTTATAATAATTCTTCTCGCAAACTTTCTTCCCATTGTTTGATTGTATCTTTATGAATTTCCATATTTCTTAATGGATCTCTTGGCAATCTGTGTTTTCCTTTCTTGTTCCAATAATGATAACAATCAGTAGCAAGACGAGTAAAATTTGTCATAAAATCTAATTCACCCAATAATCGACGACGATTTATCTCTTGAAAGAGTATCCAGTGTTGAATGATGACTATTTTGCCAAACATGTAGAAAAAATCCTTTTTTGCAATTAAACCACGTTTGATTAAAAGACCTATTTGGTCATAATTTCTCCAAACGATTTTGGCAGATGATTCAACTAGGTGTTCTCTTAAAATTTGACCGTCGTACAAGGAATTTGTACGATAATTTTCAAGTAGTGCATTTTCTGCATTTTTTTGTGTGTCATTATTTAACATTTTAAAAACATCTAACAGGGCATTCTTTTTATTTTCTTTTCGCATATACCATACAGTTACTAAGCCAATTCCAAGCGTTATTGAGGCTAAAATTATGGTCGCAATAGTTAATGAAAGATCACTAGAACCTCCTACGGTGACACTCCCAGTATTGTTTATGATCGATATTGGATTACTCATCAGATTATTTGTTGTTTGCTTGCTTAAAAGAACGTTATTAAAAGATCATATTTTTATCAAAATTAATTTCAGTAAAGAAATAACCCCATCAAAAAAAATACTAAGAAAGATAGCAAAAATTCTTCTCTATGTTTCTGCAATAGCTGGTTTTATTCTAGTTGGATCAGCACTTGCAGATCAATCATTTGGTACTCATTATACACATTATTCGTATTTGTTTGTTATACCCACAG
>JBGPGB010000119.1:0-5573 GCA_041483595.1 Nitrosotalea sp. | reverse complement strand
GTTATTTCTTTGAAAAACGACCGCTACTTTCCATGTTGGCAGGGTAGAATTTATTGAATACCAGCATGAGAACGTTTGCCACTGGTTATGCATTTCTGATTTTGTTGAAATAACTATTGTTGACATTTTCCCTCTTTTCACTATAATCATAATAGTATTTTATTTAAAAAAGGAGCAATATGAGTGCAATAGTAAGTTTAGATGGGTCAGTTCAAAGGCAAGGTATCAAGGTCAGCGCCCGTGACTGGTTAGATATGGGTTCAGAAACTTGGGCCAAAACACCAGACGAAGTAAAGGCATTAGCTTATCAGGCTGCGCAAGTAGCAGGATGGACTGATGCTGGCCTCATTAAATTAATGGCAAATACATGGGGTCCAAGGATCGACGAAGACACAGCAAAGTTTACTCTTGAAACATTGCAAGAGTTGTCAAAAGAACATCCAGCACAGGTAGAAGAGGTATACAAAGATGAAGCTCCTCCACCAGTGTTCAAAATTGCTGGATGTGACAAAACGATCCCTTTTCCACCAAAAGGTTAATTTCGTAAAAATTGCTCTTTACATAACGAAACCAATCTGGTAGAATGCGGCCCACTGAACCACCACACTTTTAGGGAAAGACAAATGAGCAGAAAACTCATCGGCCTGACTGGTCCTTCGGCATTCACAACGGAATGCGTAGATATGCTTGAGCAATTCTACGATGCTGATTTCGTGATGCTCTACCATAATAATGAAGAAACACTTATGGGATGGGTTGACAAGTGTGATGGTGTTTGTCTCGCCGGGGGTGTGGACATTCATCCAAGCGTTTACGACCACAGCATTTGGAATGGCCAAGGCTATACCAAATTCGACTTGAAGCGTGATGAACGTGAACTAAAGATTATCAACCACTGCAAGAAAACGAAGAAACCGATGCTCTGCATTTGTCGTGGGCATCAACTTCTCGGCATTTCCTACGGTTTCTTCCTAATTCCTGACCTTGCAAGTTCATCTATCTGTCATCAACCACAACGGGCGCAAATCAGCGTCGAAAAGAACGAACCTGTTCACGCTGTCAGTATCGTTGACACAGATAAGTATTTTCGCACTTTTTCCGGTCGCAATCCCACAGAAAGAATGCCCTTCAAACGGCTTATGGGATATGACCAAAATGCAAAACTCTGGACAAACTCTTTCCACCACCAGGGATTGGCATTCCCGCAAAGCAAAAAGAATTGGCCTGATGGCGCTGCTGGCATTACTGTTTACGGTACTGCCCGTGTGGATTTGAGCCATATCAAGGTCGAAAAGATTATCGAGTTGATGGGCACTGATAGCTGGGTTTCTTGTCAGTGGCATCCTGAGTTCGATTGGCAGTGCAACAGCGCTTCCAGAGCGGTCTTAGAGCGATTCAAGACCATTCTCAACAAAAGCAAGAGCAAGGACGAAGAAATCAAGGATGATGTCAAGGTTCTTGCTTCATCAATCAGTGAGGTTGATGCAATTCAAGAAGAGGGTGCATAATGGAAGATGATTTCTTTGAGTTGACATACAAAACGCCAGTAAGGTACATTGAAGATATGCCCCCTTACTGGCGTGATAATCTTACAGAAGTTCCTCCACAGAAACGTGGGAAACAACTTCCTCGTAAGTCAAGGCATCTAAAGTTTTTGTCTGATTTGGAACTTTCAGTAAGAACAACTTCTTTTTTGGAAGCTGGCGGCGTAGAAACCGTAAAGCAACTCATCGCCTATAGTGCTGATGAATTGTTAGACGTTCGTAATTTTGGAGAAACTTCACTAACCGAAGTTAGACGAAAGTTAGCAGAAAATGGTTTGCTATTAAAAGGCGATTAATGTACATAATGCAAGAATATGATAATGCCCTAAAGTTTATTTTGGAAAATGGTGAACGAAGGTCAAATCGCACTGGCGTTGACTGTTTAACCGTTTATTCGATGACACAGACCTATCGAATAGACGAATACTTCCCACTTCTTACCAAACGTAAACTTTATCCGAAAGCTATCTTTGCTGAACTTCTTTGGATGCTTTCTGGTTCTACGGACAATGATGAGCTAATCAAACTTGGCGCTAATTTTTGGACGCCTTGGGTAGATGAAAGCCATCCAGAAAATAAGAAGTTCTATGAGCGAACAAGGTTTCGTAAAGGCTTGCTTGGACCTGTATACGGCTTTCAAATGAGATATTTTGGAGCGCCGTATCAACCAGGGATGGAGAATAGAGGTTTCGGACAGACGGATGGTATTGACGTTGGTGTAGATCAAATAAAATGGTTGATAGAAGAGATAAAGATTAATCCAGATTCAAGACGATTGATAGTATCTCTTTGGAATCCAGCCGATTTACACATCATGCGGCTACCACCTTGCCACTACTGCTTCCATGTTTTCATTGACGGCAAGGGCAGAATGTCCCTTTTGTTGAATCAGAGAAGTTGTGATTTCCCCGTAGGTGTTCCAGCTAACATTCAGTTTTATTCTGCTTTATGTTATATGCTGGCCCAACAGACAGGATATACGCCTTATCAGTTTATTCACCATACGGAAGATTCACACATTTACATGAATCAAATTGATAGTGTTAATGAGTATTTGAGTCGTGAAGCAAAGCCTTCACCAAAGATGAAACTTAACAAGGCAAAGGATATTTTTTCTTATCAAACAGATGATTTTCAGATACAAGGATATGATCCGCATCCCCCAATAAAGGTTATGGTGACTGTATGAACAAAATTGAAGCATTGGCTCTTAGTACAATTTTATTCGTGATGGGATTCTTGGCATATCCATTGCTATTTGTTCCACTTGGGGCTAAACTCTTTCCAGAGTTTATGGATGAAATGGTTGTATTTTATAGGATATATCTAACACAAGTATGGGGATTCTAACCATGATTGAATACGCCGACATTCTAGATAAAAGGGTAATTATTGTAATGACAGAAGAAGAAGGTATTACACTCATTCCCGGCGTGGCTAAACTTGACAAAGACAATTATATGTTTGAAGTTTATCCAGACAAAGAAGTAATGGAAGAATGGGATGCCAATGAAGCTGTAGGTATTGGTTGCGAAACGTTTGAAAATGATGTTATTCGCAAACTTGAAAAAGACCACAATCTAAGAATTAAGTATAATGTTGAATATGCGATAATGCTATGAGGAATAATATGAAATACTCTATTGAATTAAATTGTCTTAACAATGGCCGAAAGTTCCTTAATTATTGGGACGATGAAAATGGTCAGGATGTAGTTTGCGAAATCATTAATGGAAAATTAATGATAGAGGAAAAAGAAATATCATTTATGGATTTTGTTCAACTTGTCGAAAGGAAAACGAATGAATGATTTACCGACGCCAGATGATCTTCTAGGGCTTGGAAGTTTTTGGGATGGAGAAAAAGGCAAAGACCCAGATGGAAAAACTTATTGGCGTTACATGATTTTTACTTATAAAGACAAAAAGACTTATGTTCTAGAAAACCAAATAGTTATTAAACCAGATGGTCATACAATTAACCAAGTTGTGAAGAAACTGTATTAATTGTCTTTAAGAGGGGTAATGCTATGAAGTCTAGAATCATGTACATTGAGCGTAAGACCGGCACTAGTGAGGCTTTCATTGGTAGAGTTACTTTCTCCAAATCAGGTAGAACACTTTACTATCATAATAAAGCATTTACTTCTATAGGAGAAAGCCATTGGGCGGCTGGCAATTATAACGGCTATGATAAAGATGCGTTTATAGCTGACCAGAATCTACCAGCAGAAGAACGCCGTGGATTACCTTATAATGTTTATTGGATTTCAGGTCCAAAGAAAGATGGAACAGATAGACATTTTGGTGGACGAACACCAGTTATAAGAATTGATGATGACGTAAGAGAAGAATATTGGGTTAAAACCCGTAGACAGCCAGAAAATATAAACAGGAGATTGTGTTAATGCCTTATATTAAACAAGAACAAAGAGAAGAATTAGAACCTCTAATTAATGAATTAGCTTCTAAGATTCAATCTTTGTCAGATAAAGATAAAACTGCTTTTGCTGGATTGTTAAACTATGCTTGCACTTGTATAGCATTAAAGACGATTCCAGAGAAAAGGTATTGGGCAATTGCAGCAACCACTGGTGCGTTGCGCAATGCTGCCGAAGAATTTTATAGAAGATACGGCGTTCCTTATGAAGACGAGATGATAAAGGTTAATGGAGATGTCTACTAATGATGTGGATAAGATCAAGAAAAGTCGCTTCTTATAAGTATGACGTTCATTTATCATCAAGGCTTCATAAGGAAATCATGGTTTGCGCAAGATGGAATGCTGATAAATATGATGAACGTGTTTTTGCTGGTGAAGATCAAGCAAAAATAGAACCTTATTGCTATGTGACTTATTATAACCGTAGGATAATATTAAAGACAAAACATATGCCAACAAGAGCAGAAGCTAAAATAGCACTAGATGGAGTGGTTTTAAAGTGATATACTTAATAGTAGCAACGGACCCAAATGGTGTTATAGGTAAAGACAACACTATACCTTGGCATCTTCCAGAAGACCTTAAACTTTTCAAGAAAAGGACTGTAGGTGGTTCTGTTATAATGGGCAGTAAGACATGGAAGAGTTTGCCCAAGAAACCACTTCCAGACCGTAAGAATTATGTTTTAACACGTTCCTTAACGTGGTTTAATGATTCTAGAGTTGTATGGTGTAGTTCATTGACTGATGCTATTAAGGATGCTAATACAGAAAATATTTTCATTATCGGCGGAGAGCAGATATACAAGGAAGCCCTCAAACAGAACGTGGTTGACCGCATAATCTTGAGCAAATTAAAAAAAGAATATGATGGAAACCGCTATTTCAAAGTTCCCGAAGATTGGGTAGAATATCAGAGAGATAATTACCAAGAGTTCGATGTTATTTACTTTATGAAGGGTTAAATGAAACTCTTAAAGGATTTTTGGAAGCATTGTTGGAATTTCTTCTTTCTATATCAAGAAGTCCCTACGCAGTGCTGGAAATGCAAAAAGCCAATGGTGATTAAACTTAAATTACCTGCGGTTCTTGATTTGAAAAGTCATCGCCGTGTCAGTGGCTCAATGGCGTGTAGATGCGGTGAAGTGACGCAAGTATCTTATTACATAAATACAACAGGACCAGCTTTTGGTCGTAAAATGGGAGATTAAGATGGACGTATTGAATAAAGTTTTGGATATGATGGCAAGATGGTCAAATGAAGGACAAGGCATATTTTTGCTGTTGATGGTCCTAATTGGATTAGGATTTACATTCAGTGTTTTTAAATTGATTATTGTGTTCTTTAGAGGTTGGCCAGAGTCCGAAAAATCCCACAAGTGTCATCATGGTAAAGATCATGCTCCGAAAACACAGTGATATCATTGACAAACTTACTGACCGTGTTAGGACTTACTACAACACGATCAATTGCCGTAGAATGTTCAGTGTCTACTCTATGGTAGACATGGATATGTTTAATGAGTTTGGCGGCGTAGGCAACTGGCTACAGGGCAACTTGCCTATCTTGGATGCGTTTGGCAATGCT
>JBGPGB010000118.1:0-5606 GCA_041483595.1 Nitrosotalea sp. | reverse complement strand
TGAAATTTCTTTTTTCTAAAAAATTTTAGAAACTAATTTTGGAAAATGTATTCTTGGTTTTGTATTTTAATTATTTGATAAAAAATAATTTAGACCGTTACAAAAATTTTAGAAAATACGACGCGGGTCTAGTGGGATTTGAACCCACGACATAGGGATATCTCCGAAAGATCATAAGAGTCCCTCGCTCTACCTGGCTGAGCCATAGACCCGGTAAAGAAGCTCACGCAAAGTTCGTTATTTAAACTTGAGTCAAAAAGAAAATAATTTTATTTTTGTACTGTTTCTATTTGAGAATATTTCTCTAGTATCTTTGTCAAGACTGTAGAAACTGGTGCGTTATTCATCTTTTCTTTCTCTGCTAGAAGTTTTCTGTATGCGTCAAGGGTGATATATACTGGAATTGAACCGTTTCCTTCCAACAAGCCTCTTACTCTATACAAAGCAGTCTCCATTCCCTTTTCTGCTATCTTTGCAAACTTTGCCTTGTCCATAATTGCTCCAAGTGGGCCAAATGGCATATCATAGTTTACTGTCATAGTAACTCGGGTTTGTTTTTCACCAAGTTCTTCAAAATCTACCTTAATTTCCCATTTCTTAAACGGTCCTTTGATCATTTTAGCGGCAATTTTTCTTTCTGGAATGTATTCAGTTGTCTCACAGTCCCACTCTAGTCTCTTACCATCAAAGTCACCTATTACTCTAAATGTTGTGCCTACACCCATTCCTGCTTTTACATCCATTGGAACTATTGTCATTCCTACTCTCTCTTCAAATTGGTCAGAGATGTGTTCAGGTCTTGCAAAATAAGTAAATACATTCAAGGTCTTTTCTTTGATATCTATTGTTTTACTAACAGTGGTCATCATTGGCCATTTTCGTAGAACTTGATTTAAAGCTTTTGCTAATTTTCACAGATCGAGAGGGTTGTAACATTATATTAAAGAAATGAGTTCACAATCAATGTTGACCAATATTCGTTTTCTAGCTTTTTTGGCTCTTGTTCTCTTAATATTTCCAACAGTAAATTATGCTAGTGCCCACAATAACCTAAATTCTGAAGACCAAACTATAGGAAATTATGAACTTCAGGTAGCAACCGATCCAGAGATACCAGAGGCAGACCATCCATTCAAGTTGAGTTTTAGAGTACTAGATCATCAATCAGCATCAAATATCGTGAATTCACTTAATACTCAAAATAGTGAAGTGGATAATTTTAGAATGGGATTAAGAATTTACTACAACGACCAGCTTGTTGGAACCATTCCGGTACAAAGCATCAACAAAGGAGAGTGGTCAACATACTATACACTTCATGAAACAGGAAATCATATTATGAATTTTGATTTGTACGATGTGGGTCCAAACGGCAAGACTTTGACTTATACATTTAACATTACTGTTCTAAATGCATTTGGTAACATGTTTCCATACATTATTTCATCAGGTGGGATTGGATTTCTTGTTTTAATTGGATGGGTACTTGTAACTAGAAAAAAAGTAAAATCTATACACTAGTTTCTATTTTTTGGCCACGTGCTAGCCTGAATGCAAACAATACTGTAAGCAAAGTCATTGCAAAGAGCAAGATTCCAACACCATTGTGAATTGCAACTATAACTGCATGAAGTTTTGTATCAATTACAATAGCTCCAAGACCTATTTGTGATACTGCAAAGACTCCAGCTAATGTTCCAGTAATTCTGATTTTTGCATGTGATCCTTTTGTCTTCCATGCACCTATTGCAGTTGCAACTATCAAGACTCCTGTTGTAGCTGCAATGAATCTATGTATCCATTCAGTTAGAAATTGTGCAGATGGTAAAATCCCACTTGGACATAAAGGCCATTCAGGACATGTCAATCCCTGTCCGCTAGCTTGAAGATATCCACCGATAAACATCAAAGAATATAAAATTATAAGAGAGGCAAGTGCTAGATATTTGTAGTACATTATTCTACGATAAATTTGCCTTGCATTCCAAGTGTTGCATGACCAGGAACTGTACAGATGTAGTGATATGTTCCTGGTGCACCTGCGACAAATGTAACATCGCCGTTTTTGCCTGGCTTTAGTGGATTATCTGGTGTTGCAACGGCTGAATTCCACAATATATTAGATGGATTATCTGGATCAACAACTACTCCAAAGGCATGAAATGATTTGCTATCATTCTTTACGTGAATAGTCACGGTATCACCAGATTTTACTTTGATATCCGGATTGCTATCAGGTCCAGATAATGCATTAAAGGCATATACCTTAAAGTCAGCACTCATAACAAAGCTCATTGTAAATTCTACCTTGTTTCCAGTAGGCTTTACTTCTCCACCAGAAGCTGCAGTTGAACTGCTTGCGGGTGCAATCTCTATCTTTCCTTCCATTCCAAGTTCCCTATGGCCTGGAACCACACAAATGTAATAATATTCACCAGCTGCAGATGCAACAAATGTAGCATCACCGCCCTTACCAGGCTTTAAAGGATTATCGGCAGTGCCTACAGCAGTTCCATCAATCACAGGACCAGGTCCTTCCTTTGATGCAGTTATGCCAAATGCATGAAATGATTTACCACTGTTTTTAACATGAAATATAATTTTGTCACCTACATGAGCATGGACATCTGGGTTTTTACCGTCTCCTGATAATGCATTAAATGCATATACCTTAAAGTCTGGAGACTCGACGAAGTCTACGTTTACTTCAACAACTGTGCCTGATGCCGTAGGAGTTCCTAATACTGATGGTTGATGTGCACCTAATCCTTCCTGAATTTTTCCTGCGGTTGGAAGGTATGAATTCCAATAATCATAATTAACGAAAAATATGATTCCCCCGATAAGCATAGTTCCTAATAGAATTGCCATCATCTTACCAAGTCTGGCAGGGCTTGTTCGAAGTATAGGTTCTTGATCAGAATGACTCATATCAATATCCTATATGATGCGGGTTCTTGGCGGTATGTGGATAATAATACTTTCCGCCTAGACCAAATGGATCGTCCATGTTTGCCTCTTTGCCTTTTGCTGAAGAGTATAACAAATTAATCAAGAACGCTACAAATCCTGCTCCGAGAATCCAAGCACCTACTGTTGCAATTTGGTTAAGTTCAACCCAAGAGCTATATTCTGGTGGATAATCATAAATTCTTCTTGCCATGCCTTCAAGTCCTAGCAAGTGTTGTGTAAAGAAGACTTGGACAGTACCCCACAACATAGCTATGAAATGAATACTTGCAAGTTTTTCATTATACATTCTTCCAGTAATGAATGGGAATATGTAGTAGACCATACCTACAAATCCAAATGCAATTGTACCAGTTAAGAACAAGTGCATGTGTCCTACTACCCAATAAGTTCCATGACTGATAAAGTCAAGTGGCATTGCAGAGTTTAGAACACCACCTGCACCTGCAGAGAAGAAAAGAGCAATACCACCTACTGCAAATTTCATAGGTGCAGCAAATTTGATTCTGCCTCCCCACATTGTTGCAAGGAAATTAAATACGTGCATACCAGATGCTGGTACAGCTGCCAAAGTTCCAATCATGAATACGACTTTGGTTGTAAAGTCCATACCAGTGGAATACATGTGATGACCCCAAGATGCAAAGCCAATCATGCCAAGCATTACAAATGCAAATACACCACTACCTTGGCTGAATAATGGCTTTCGTGAAAATCTAGGAATTAATTCATACATCATTCCTATTGCAGGCAGTAAGAAGATGTACACTTCGGGATGGAATGTAAACCAGAACAAGTGCAGGTAGGCAATTGGATCTCCTCCCAATGATGGATTGAAGAAACCTGATACTCCAAGTCTGTCAGTAAGTAGCATGATTAGTGCTGCAGCATACGAGGGCATTGCAATTAGAGTCATCAATGATACAGTAAGCATAGACCATGCAAAGAGAGGAACTTTACGCAATGGCAGGTCTGGGTGTTTGCATTTTAGAATTGTAACTATAAAGTTAATTGAAGACAGTATAGATGAGATACCTAAAATCTTGAGACCAAATATCATCATGTCTGCAGCTGGTCCTGGTGCTCTGATTACAGAATATGGTGCATATGAGACCCACGAGGTGTCTGAGAATCCAAGCCATAGCAATGCACCACCAATTGGATTCATCCAAAATGCAATTGCATTTAGTTTTGGATATGCCATGTCTTTGTATCTTACCATGATTGGAACCAGATAGTTACCAATTCCATTAGCAACTGGAAGTGCAAACAAGAATAACATCGTAAGACCGTGAACTGTGAAAATTCTGTTAAAGGTTACAGAATCAGAGATTAGAAAGTTCTGACCTGGGAAGAACAGGTGTGTTCTTATCATCATTGCCAAGACTCCTGCCATAAACAAGAATGAAAGACCTGTTACTGTATAGAGAAGACCTACATCTGTGTGATGTGTTGAAAACAGTATCTGCCAAACTGGTCGTGGTTTCTTAAGTTCTAGTACCATGTGAATCCCTCTATTCTACCAGATATCTTGGACATAGATAAAATGTTTTGAATTATTATCAAGGTGAATTCTCCACTATCATAGAACCCCTCATGTTATAATGTAATAGACCACAATATTCTCTGCATTCAATTGGGAATTCTCCAGTTTGATCTGGTGCAAACCATGCATGATTAACATGTCCTGGTACTGCATCTTCAAAGACTACCCAGTCTGGAATGTTAAAAGAATGCATTACATCTTTTGAATAGATCTCAAATTGGTATGCGTGCCCTTTCTTGAGATGTAGTGTGCTTATTTCTTTTGTTCCATCTTCATGTTCAAAGCTCCAAAACCATTGTTGACCTGTGACTTTGATAGTTTCAGCATCTGCAGGAATTGCTTCTACTTCTTTTTGAACTATCCAAGAATCAACACCTACATACAATAGAATAGCAATTACTATTCCAACAAATACCCATTCTCCAGTATCATGACCCATCTCTAATGACCCTCCTTTTCATATGTACCCGTGGTTGGATCATCCAATTTTTCCCATCTGGTAGGAATCTTGTTCTTTGGATGAGATTCCCTAAATCTCCAAACAAGCCATATCATGGTACCTGATACTACTGCACCAACAGTAAAGGCTGCAGTTGTCATCCTAAAGAACTCATTCCATACTTCTGCTCTTAGGTTAAGGTATTGCTTTGCTGATTGTCCCTGATCTGTCTGAGCACTCGCAAAATGTATCTGTGGAATAAGAGCAACTGCAAGTAATACAATAATTGACCCAGCAATGAGAGTTTTCATTTGCTGCTTTGTCGTTGAAACAATTTATTATTTAAGCGTTTTGTAGATTGCCAGCGATCAAAGGTGTTTTGCTTTATTTAGAAATTATTTTGTCCTCAACTTTCAACCTTCAATGCCTTTTGATCAATTAAGAATCTGTGCTCTATTTTCCAAAATTGACAATTAAGAGATCTTGTAATGTATGGTATAGTGTTATTTCATCAAAATAAAATTAGACAATAACTATCGTTAGCAGTTTTTTTGAATAAAAAGGAAAAGGGGGAAAGTTAGTTGTTTGGTTGACTAGTCTATGCTACGTTGATTGTAGTACTCAATGGTGCCGACAGTGCGTTTGGATTAT